>JAPKDG010000083.1 GCA_028822645.1 Longimicrobiales bacterium
AACCTCTTCTTCCCCATGCATATAAGCTTGTTGTGTAACACCTCTGGGCTTACTGCCCTTAAAGATTGATATGTTGTCTGTACTCACTCCATTGATTTGCAGCCACGTTGTAGCCGTCCTTCTAAGATCGTGGATGTGTATGTAACCCTCCTTTGGGCATTCGGGCATCAAGGGGTCGTTCTTTATAGCACTCATCCACCTATGCCACGCAGTCCTAGTTCTGGGATCTCCGAGTGTATCGGTTTTGTTGCTAGGGAAAATAGGGCCTTTCCTAAATTTGATATGGCCATCACCCAGTTCTGCCAGAAGTCTGTAGGCCATCGCACACAGATGGATCTTGTAAGACTTGCGGTACTTGGGGAGAGTGTTGTGGAAGGTCATCTCTCCTGTATCTACATCTTCCCAACGTGCCGTCCTAAGTTCTCTGTTGCGGAAGCCTGTAAGCAGATAGAGCTTGGCTACAGTCAAGTAGTTTACCCCTGCCACATTGTGAGCCTCAAGCATGTTGAAAAGTTGCGTGGCCTCTTCTTTTTTGTACTCCAACACTCTAGTCCTAGCTGATAGATCAACCTTGAACTGGCTCTTCTGTCCCCTACTCTTCTCCAGAACAAATGGGTTTCGCATACTGGGGATCTTCTCATGGTCCATAGCCCAGTTGTAGAGGCCAGTGCCGAACACTCTAAACAGTTCTGCAGTAGGTCCTTTCCCGTCCTTCACATACTTTAGGAACATCCTCTTTCCCTGCTCTAGGGTGATGTTCTCTGCTAGTGAGGCACCAACGTTAGCTATCAACACGTTTCCATGCCGCCTGTTGTTCCTGTTATAGGAGATACTCCACACTGGATGTTTCTCTGATAGGTATAACCCCACTAATTGTTTTACTGTTAGCCGTTTCCTTTGGGATTGTATCTTTTCTTTCCTTATCTGGTTGGGATCTTCACCATCTTCGTAGTATGCCTTACGAACAGCCCTAGCCTTGTCTCTAGCCTCATTCAACGACCACTCACCCCAAGCACCTATACGATAGAACTTCCTCCTATGGCTCGGCCCATATGCTACGTAGAACACCTTACTGGAATTTCCATTAGCCTTGGGTTGCAAGACTCTTAGATGCAAGCCTCCTACGGCCTCATCATTGTGAATCTGTCTACCACTACTGGTGGGATTAGACTTGTTCCACTTCAGCTTACCAATCTTACTTTCTGTCAGCTTAGCCATATTATCTCTATAATAGTACACAGAATAGTACACACTTCAAACCTTATACCTGCATTACAAGGTACTACACGTTACTACAGTGGACAACCAAATAAATGGCTTAGATACTGAGGTTTCATAAGGGAAAAGTGGGATAACTAAGGGGATATTTGGGAAGGGCAGTTACCTACAGTTCATAAGCTTTTATTTTCCTGTACAATGTTCTCTCCCCAATTTCCAAACTCTGTGCAGCTTTTCTACGGTTACCTTTAAATTCCAGCAAAGTGGCTGCTATGGCCTTTCGTTCTAACTCCTCCAAGGTCATACCAGACGAGTATACCACAGAAGGTTGCATAACCTCGTCGCCATGAGTCTCCCAGACAGTCTCGCTGAGCCCTTCGGATGTTCTGACTCCAACTTCTATCCTACCTCCTTCCAAGCCATGCGATTCAGAGTCTATAGGTATTGATCCCACTCCTTCATCTCCACGATTTTTGTAAGCTCGAAATTCTGTCCTGAGATCGTCCACATCCATCCGTAACTCAACTAAGGTACGAAAAACAAATTCTAACTCTGGCCTAATAGTTTTTTCAGTAGATTGCTCCAAAATGTCCGAGCTGACCAATTCCAAAGGGACAACCGCAGAAGAAGATCGTCGTCCGCTTCGGACTTCTTCAGGGATATCTTTCGGGGACACTTCTCTGCCAGGAGCCAAAACTACCATACTTTCTATTAGGTTATTTAATTCTCTTACGTTACCGGGCCAGTGATACTCTTTTAGGATTTCCATAGCTTCTGATGATATCCCCTGAAAAGTTCGATTGTGCCTCCTAGTAAATTCTTCGATGAACGACTCGACTAAAAGTGGTATATCTTCTTTTCTATCACAAAGCGCAGGCAGTTCAATACGCAATACATTCAGACGATAGTACAAATCTTTCCGGAAACGTCCCAAAGCGACCGACTGTTTTAAATCGAGGTTGGTAGCAGTCACGATCCTGACATCCACCTGAATAACCTCTTCGCCTCCAACACGATTAAATTCTTTTTGCTCAAGTACACGCAGAAGTTTTGTCTGTGTTGACAAAGGCATTTCTCCAATTTCATCCAGGAATACCGTTCCCTTGTCAGCTAATTCAAAAAGTCCCCTTCTGGAGTCAATCGCACCTGTAAAAGCACCTTTCTGATGGCCGAAAAGTTCACTTTCTAGAAGTGTATCAGTTAAGGCGGCCACATTTACTGCAATGAAAGCATTGTGTCGCCGAGGCGACAGTTGATGAAGTCCTCTGGCTATTAGTTCTTTTCCAGTTCCCGATTCTCCAGTGACCAGAACAGTAGAGCTCACAGGGGCGAACTGAACTACTCTCCCCAAAACCTGCTGCATCGCATCTGTCTCACCCACAATCCCTGCTGAAATCTGCAATTTTTTGCGTTCAATGAGAGACCTCGCTACGGCTACTACATCATCCAGGCTAGACCCATGTTGAAAAACCTCTTGATATCCGTGAAGAGAATCGGCACCAAAATCAGAAGTGTCTATTAAGGCAAAACTAGGAGATCCAAACAGAGAATCAGCCTGGCTTTTTAGTAGCAAAGCTGATCGGCTACTCGCCGATCCTGTAACTATCAGAAGCTCAAAATGATTGGATGAGCTAATATCCTCGTTTGGAGTGACGAGTTCAACCTGATAACTAAGGTTTTCAAGGAGTGTTCTTAATTTTCCTGCTCGTTGTAGATCGTGGGTTGAAAGTAATATCCTACTGTCACCCAATTCTCTTAATTTTGTCGACATCAGTGGTCCAACCATATTTATATGAGATACTTGATCCGTTTGCTTATACCTAAACACCTGCTAGGGCAAACAAAACATAACACACCGTACTGACATTTTGGCACATTTCAGGTTCAAATTCCAGGGTTTTCAGCAGAGATCCAACTTTATCCACAAATACAACCTCGAGATTGGTCTATATATTTGTAAATCTTCAACTATCTGACCAAACTATAGTTTTTTCCTCATGGTCACTCTACCCAGTACACTTGAGTACACTCAAGTGAGAATAATCAGATAGAAATAGGATGCTTTTCGGTACGACCTTGAAGTAGGTCGACAATATGAGGCAAATACCCTTCAAGAGCCTCGAGACCATCTGTAACGCCTCCAGGACTCCCAGGAAAATTAACTATCAGAGTCTGGCATCTGACCCCCACAATTCCTCTCGACAACACAGCGTAAGGAGTCTTTTTGAGGCCATGCTTTCTGACGACATCAGCAAGCCCTGGAGCATCCTTCTCTATTACCATTCTTGTGGCTTCTGGGGTAACATCTCTGAGAGAAAATCCAGTGCCACCCGTGGTCACGATTAGGTCGGCCACTCCAGAGTCTGCCCAAGTCTGCAATTTATCTGCTATGAGGTCCACCTCATCTGGCAAAGTGGACCTTTCTACTGTAGTATAACCAGACCTATCTACCCACTGAACTCTCAACTCACCACTCTTGTCCTCACGATGGCCGCTGCAGCACCCGTCGCTATAAGTTAA
>JAPKDG010000084.1 GCA_028822645.1 Longimicrobiales bacterium
GGGGCCATAGCTCAGTTGGGAGAGCACTGCCTTTGCAAGGCAGGGGTCGCCGGTTCGAGCCCGGCTGGCTCCATTAATAGATGCAGATTCAATGGACATGTTAAGTATTCTACCACTCATATTGAACCATTTATCTAATATGAAGGGATTCAAGTCAAGACTTGAAGATTCCTAATACAGAGGGCTGGCAGACTGGTTTTCCAGAGATTTCCAAGCCAATTTGTGAAGACATTCCTGGGGTATCACGGGTCAAAGTCCAAGAAGATCAATGAGTACGGTTAGGCCCAAGGATACAGGTCATGCTTACTGCGACATCTGTGCCACTGGCGATATCTTAATCCGAGGTCCACAATAGATGGATATTGCAGTTCTAAGAGGACATACATGGAGATCAAAAAGTGGACAATCACGCTTACATAAATAGACGGCAATGGCTAGTGCAGGGTGGATCAACAGTTTTAGGTCTAGCTCTACTAGGATGTGAATCGGAAAATGAAACATTCTTCATTGGGGAGCAGGGTAGGTTGATTCCTTGGTCAGACTCTCCTGATACGGGAGCTATGAGCCAAGTGAACTTGTTGGATTGGCAAAATCTTGATTCATGGATCACCCCTACGTCTGACTTGTTCACAGTTGGTCATTATAATCGCCCAGTGATTCAGGCAAGCGACTGGAGTTTGGAAGTTGCTGGTTTGGTTGAAAACCCTCTGTCATTAACACTGGACGAGTTGCGATCTAGACCTCAGCAAGAGGAAGTGTTCACTTTGGAATGTGCTGGCAACAGAGGACTTTCTGGTTTTATAGGGGCAGTCCATAATGCTAAATGGACAGGCACTTCATTGGCGTCTGTCCTGAAAGAGGCAAGGGTTATGGAGGATGGTATCGAGGTTGTCTTTTGGGGGAGTGATACAGGAGAAGAAGAAATTCGTGGGAACCAAGTAACACAAAATTTTGCTCGGAGCATGTCGATCGAAGATGCGATGGGTTCTGAACTCATCCTGGCCTATGAGGTAAATGATGAGCCACTACCAAATGCTCATGGATTCCCCTTGAGGTTGATTGCTCCTGGTTGGTATGGTGTGGCAAACGTTAAATGGCTAAAGAAGATAGAACTCCGCGACACTCGTTTCATGGGAAGGTTCATGGCACGAGATTATGTTACTCTGAGGGAGAAGAAAGTCGATGACGAGTCTGTTTGGATGGAATCATCAGTTGGCAGGACAAGAATTAATTCAGTACCTGCTAAGGTTACGTTGACAGAGGGCAACTATCGCGTACATGGAGCAGCCTGGGGCTCGTCTGTAGCTAGTGTAGAAGTCAGTGTGGATGGAGGTCCTTGGAGAACGGCTGAAGTTACTCGTTCACAAGAGGATGCGCATTCCTGGGCTTTTTGGCATCTGGACTGGGATGGAGGTGTTCCTGGTGAACATACGATTACTTCTCGGGCTACGGACGTTAAGGGTAGGGTCCAACCAGCTACGTCCGATCCTTTTATTGCCTTGAAGAAAACCTACTGGGAGAGTAATGGTCAACTGACTCGCAGAATCGTGACTGGCGAGCAGTAAAAGGGTATAAAATGATTCGCATTTTTGAAAAGAACATCCTTAGGACTCTGATCTATAGTTCCGCTATCATTTTGGCAGGAGTGGTCAATCTAGAGGCCCAGTCAGGCAAGGGGCTTCTCTCTTTGGAGAGTATTTTTAACTCAAGGGATTTTCTATCGGAGCAGTTTGGTCCTGCGCGGTGGCTCTCGGATGGTTCAGGGTACACTACGGTGGAAGTTTCCAATAGTCTGAGAGCTCTAGAAATAGTAAGTTATCGACCTGAAACCGGCAGGAGAGAGATAAAAGTATCAGCTCGAAGATTAATACCTCGCGGGAGTTCTGCACCTTTAATTATACACGATTACCAGTGGTCTGAAGATGAAACCAAGTTGCTTCTATATACAAATTCTAGACGTGTCTGGCGTACTAACTCGATAGGTGATTACTGGGTTTTAAATCTAGAAACCGATGAACTCCTCCAGCTGGGTGGAAGTGCACCCGAAGCTAGCCTCATGTTCGCAAAATTCTCGCCTGATGGAGACAGGGTAGCTTACGTCCGCAGTCATGATATTTATGTCGAACAACTGAGTGGTGGGGACATCACTAAATTGACTACTGGCGGATCTCCAACTCTCATCAACGGCACTTTTGACTGGGCATACGAAGAAGAATTTGGCATTCAAGACGGATTCCGTTGGAGCCCTGATGGAGAAAGAATTGCCTATTGGCAGATAGACGCTAGCGGTGTGAAGGAATTTCTGTTGATTAACAACACGGATTCATTGTACCCAAATATCACTAAAATCCCATATCCAAAAGTTGGCGAAACTCTTTCAGCAGCAAGGGTTGGCTCAGTATCGTCTTTTGGAGGCGAGACTGTATGGGCTGAAATACCCGGTGATCCGAGGAATAACTATATAGCTAGAATGGACTGGGCAGCCAATTCGGAAGAATTCGCAATCCAAAGACTCAATCGTGCTCAAAACAGTAACCAAGTGATGTTAGTCGAAACCTTTACGGGAAAATCTCGAACCGTGTTTCAAGACAAAGACGATGCTTGGTTAGATGTGGTAGATGATATGTATTGGCTTGATGGAGGGAAACGTTTTACTTGGGTCTCTGAAAGAGACGGCTGGCGGCATGTCTATATGATCGACCGAGACGGCTCAAATGAACAGATCATCACACCTTGGGATATGGATGTGATAAGCCTGGAACTTATAGATGAGGAAAATGGATGGCTCTTCTTCGTAGCTTCCCCCGAAGATCCAGGGAAAAGGTTTCTCTATCGATCTAAGCTCAATGGTGAGGGCGCCCCAGAAAGATTGACTCCTATTTCAGATAGTGGTTGGAACACTTATCAATTGTCTCGGGATGGGAAATGGGCTTTTCACACTCATTCTACGTTTGAAAGTCCACCCATTGTCCGGTTAGTTGATCTTCCCCGGCACAATTCTGTTCGCCCGCTCATGGAAAACAAAAGTCTCAAGGATGCAGTAGCTCAGATCTGGAGAGGAGAGGTAGAATTTTTAAGGTGAAGGGGGAGGGAGAGGAATTATTAGACGGCTATTTAATGAAGCCGCCTGATTTTGATCCAAAGATGAAGTATCCCCTTCTTTTTTATGTCTACGGAGAACCAGCTGCGCAAACGGTGATGGACAGATGGGGTGCAAACAGGTATCTCTGGCACCTGTATTTGACTCAGCAGGGGTATTTAGTGGCAAGTGTCGACAACCGGGGTGTGCCTGCTCCTAGAGGTCGCGAATGGAGGAAGTCTGTGCATGGAAACATTGGAACACTCGCTTCTAAGGATCAGGCCGCAGCTAACTTAGAGATTCGAGAATGGGATTTTGTGGATGAGGACAGGATAGGTATCTGGGGTTGGAGTGGAGGAGGGTCTATGACCTTGAACATGATGTTTCGTTATCCAGATCTGTATTCAACTGGGCTTTCGGTTGCTCCAGTGCCAGACCAGAAACTGTATGATGCAATTTATCAAGAAAGGTACTCTGGGGTTTTAGAACGTCACCAGGACGGTTACGAACAAGGATCTCCAATAAATCATGTGGATGGTTTAGCTGGCAATCTTCTTTTGGTACATGGCACTGGAGATGACAATGTTCATTATCAAGGTTC
>JAPKDG010000012.1 GCA_028822645.1 Longimicrobiales bacterium
TGGGAATACACGGATCAGTGGGAAGAGCCCGCTGAACCAGAAGTGGTGGTCAAATACGTACAAGGCCAACCTGGCTGCTGTGGGTGTTTCCTGCCTGGTTGTTTCTGGATTTTGTTCGTATTCATACTCATCTGGTACCTGCTAGGACAAATCTGGAACTGGCTCTTTTAGGATCACAAGACGGCCAAGCTCCTCTTCACCCCGAATTACTATCGACTGCGTAATTTGGACAGAAGCCTCAAGATTTCGAGATATAGCCACACCAGAGTGACCATCAAAGAAAAAGCCCCGAACCACTCCATATGCTTCGGCAGACCTGCCTCGACGCCCTCTTCGATAAAATCAAAATCGAGCACTAAATTCAGCGCAGCAATGCCAACCACAAACATAGAAAAGCCGATCCCAAGAAGACCATTCGAGTGAATAAAACCTATATTTATACCAAAAAATCCAAGAACAAAACTTGCCATATATAGCAAGAAAATTCCTCCAGTAGCAGAGGCAATCATCAGCTTAAAATTCTCGGTCGGCTTTATCATTCCACTCATATAACAAAACAACAGGGCGAACAAAATTCCGAATGTTAGACCAATAGCTTGTAATCCAATGCCAGGAAATCGAGCTTCATACATGCCCGTAATTCCTCCCAAAACTATGCCCTGTAAGAGCGCATAAAGGGGGGCTGTTACTGGCGCCCATTGCTTTTTCGCAATAGTCACAACTGCCACGACCAGGCCTGCAATCGCTGCAGGAAATGTTAATGCAGCATTGTCCCATCCGTAGGTAGATGTTCCGACACAAAGCAAGAGAAGAAACAGCGTCTTACTAACGGTTCCAGCAAGAGTCATCTGGTCTGCCATAGCAAAAGAATTTCCAGAAGTGGCTTGAGTGCCACCGAACCCTGAAGAAAGAGCTGGATTGCCGGACCGACCAAATTTATTAAGCGCTGCGTGTCTTGACATTTCTAATCCCCTTATAAATTCTGTCCTAATAACCGATCGATTTCATTTCTACCAGAACCCTTATTAACAATCTAATCATGCTTTCCTAATTTTTAATAGCCGCGACTTATATCAATTAAATTTAGCAACGGTTCGCCAGCCATGTAGCGCCTCAAGTTCTCACGGTAGAAAACATACTGATTGTCTCGATATCGAGGCGAATAATCCGAAACGTGTGGAGTCATAATAACACGAGGAAGATCCCACAATTCAAAATCATCTTGCGGAAGATCGTCCGTTCCAAAACCAGCGATTTTTTCGGCCTTGAGAGCCTTCTTGAGGTCTTCCCAATTGATGACTCCAAGACGAGCAATACTCAAGAAATAAGCAGACTCTTTCATAGCATCAAAGAATTTCATATCAAATAAACCGCGTGTGGCAGCTGTCGGCGGAACCGCGGCGAAAACAATATCGGCCTTTGTCGCCAGTTCATACATTTCATCGGACAAGCCAACATAATCAACAAAATCCGGTCCAGAGCGACTACTATTCCTAGTCGCTATGACCCTCATTCCCAAAGCGTTAGCTAGTCTAGCTACCTCCGTACCAATACTACCTAATCCCACAACGAATAACGTCAAATCTTGAAACTCAACATCAAGATGTTTATCTCTCACAACGTCCGTCCTGGTCCTTCCCCAAATATGATTTCGCTGTCTTTCGGCATGAATATCCATACCACCAAGCAGAGAAATCATAATGGTGAGCGAATGTTGGGCAATGGCATCCTTGGTCATGTCACGGATGGAGCTGACCAAAACATTCCGCTCCTCCATGATGCTCTGCATCCTCTCGGCATCTTCGCCAACTGTGTTAAAACATCTGTCCAATCCGACACTTCCCGATTGTATCCAGCGAACCTCAGGGCCAATTGCATCGATTGTAGCTGGGCCACAACCTAGACCAATAGTAGCCTGTGCGTCTTCCAAGACACCCTTCTCTATCGCGTCCGCAAGATTCTTTACAGGGATAAACTGTACTTCCGGTGCAATCGCCTGTAAGAACTCCAATCGCTCAAATCGAGCTTCCCAGGGTTCGTTGCCTGGCATCTCGACTACCACCTTTTGCAGTGGAGTCCATCCAGCCATGTCACGTACTGGAAGCTCCGACTCACGAAGGCCAAATTTATCCACCAATTCTTTTGGCGTGAGATCTGCATAATCCTCAACGCCAGAAGATATTCTCTCCTCCACATCCGGAGTCGAAACCTCCTGACTCTCTGGACTACAAGAATACAGAATTCCGACCAAAGAAATGATCGGGAGTGCAATAAAAATGCCTTTATTAAAACTCAAATTTCTAGTTTTCAATTTCTATCCTCGCTACTCTGACTTGTTGAGACTCCACCGAAACATCAGTCCAGGCCAACACTAATGATCCGTCTGAATCTTGCACTAACTGGGGGAATCCCGTTGCACGGCCTGAAGTTGTTGCTGTTAGAGCCACACTTTCCGACACCTCGCCGGTGGAACTAACTCTACGCATTCTCACTTCCGCTCCTTCGCCTCCTGTCCGTTCTAACCAAGACACCAGAGCTTCACCAGTAGAGAGCCCCACCACAGAAACTCTTCCTGCAGGATTGCCATCATCGATGATCACGGGGCTATTGAAAGTTTTGCCCATGTCTAGAGAAGTTGCCACTTTCACTCTGGGTTGATCTTCCGCTCCTGTGAACCATGCGACATACAATTCTTCCTCCGCCATCGCCACTGAAGGCCCATTCACGGGACATCCTCCTATATTCCAATTGTCCTGATACACAGGCTCTCCAGCAGTCCAATTTCCATCTACCAAGCGAGTGATATAGATATCCCTAATTTCTTCTTCTGTGCGATCTCTGTAAACTACTACAGGACCTTTCGGTGTCATGGCAGCATCTGTCTGACAACAGTCGCAGACCCTCCCATCCACTAAAGTCTCAATTCCAGGAGTCCCATCAACTTCTACCTGTCTAAACCTAAGTGTCATTTCTCTCGCTATAGAGTCATCTTTTTCCGCTGCAGCAAATTGACGTCCATCCAACCACACCAGGCCCATCGTCTCTCCTAGTGACATCATACTAACAAATCCGTGCTCTGTTGCCGTGCCATCATCGTGAGGCGTCCAGGGTTCCGACCAAGTTTCTCCACCATCACTAGATTTTACTACTCTCACACCGTAGTCATATCCACCCTGTGTCCCACTCTGCAGCCAGTGTGCCCACAAGGTACCGTTAGGACCCGATTGTATGGATGGGAAATCAGCCCAATTGACAAAAAAATTATCACTTTCAGTGATGACTTTGGCTTTTGACCAACCATCTCTTTCTAACTTCGAAAACTTCAGTTGGTGTTCAGTTTCACCTTTTGCCTCCAGCCAACTCATAAAAACTTCTTCTCCTGAAGTTGTTAGAAATGGTTCGCCACTGCTTTGGCCGGCGGGCGAGACCAATTCATTCGAGCTTACCTTGAGTAGGATTTCTCCGTCATCACAACTCGACAACAGGACTAGTAGGGCCAAGCCGACACAGGTCTGCTTGGTAAAACATTTTGACACTTTCGGTAAATTTAACATCGAGTTTTCCCCCTTATCTATTTTCGTCTTAGTGACCAGATTTTTTCCACCTAGTTTTCTCACCAGAATCCTCTAAGGTGATCCCTTGAGAAATCAGTTCATCTCGAATTTGATCTGCTCTTTCAAAATCACGATTCTGTCGTGCTGTGGCTCTTTCAATTATAAGTGACTCTACCCATTTTTCCATTGAAGGATCTATGCGACGGCTCTCTCTCCCTAGGGCAAGCAGACCAAGTACCGCATCTATAGATTTTAATGTTTCCAGGGCCTTCTCCACATCCTTTTGGGATACTCCTGGGGTTGAGTCCAGTTCACCATTAGCCCTATTGATAAAAACAAAAAGAGTGGCCAGCGCCTCTGCAGAGTTCAAATCATCGTCCATCACTCCCTGGAATTCCTCGATGGCTTCAAGGGATATACAACTTAAGGGACCTTCTCCCTCGACAGAAAGCCCTTTGAGTGAATTCAGTCGAACTTCAAAATCAATGATCCTCTGAACAGCTGACCTAGAAGCATCAAGATCTTTTCTCGTAAAATTGAGTTCTCTACGGTACTGCGCGCTCAAAAGCTGATGGCGTATCGCCGCCGGCTCAAATCCCTCCTCTAATAGCTGACGGACCGTTATCGTATTACCAAGTGACTTAGACATCTTGCGACCTTCAACTATCAAGTGCTTGACGTGTACCCAATGTTGCACGAAAGGTTTCCCTGTAACTGCTTCTGATTGCGCAATTTCATTTTCGTGATGAGGAAACACCAGATCTTCTCCACCCATATGAATATCTAGTGTCTCTCCAAGCTCTTTAATGCTCATGACCGAGCACTCAAGGTGCCAACCAGGCCTCCCTCTTCCCCAAGGTGAGTCCCAAGATGCCTCTACTTTTTCATCAATCGATTTTGCAGCCTTCCATAGGACGAAATCTCGAACGTCTTCTTTCTCATACTCATCGGAGTCTACCCTTGAAACGGTATTGTTAGATTCGAGATCCAAACCCTTTAAGCGACCATATTCAGGAAACGATCCTATAGAAAAATAAACAGAGCCATCTGCTGTGGAATAAGCCACTCCATTATCGATAAGACGTTCAGTCCAAACAATCATTTCCTCTATATAGTCCGTTGCCAGAGGGTAGACTTCAGCAGGCAGAATCCCCAAGCTTTCAGCATCATCTATGACCTGCTTGCCAAAAGGCCCCGTATATGCCTTTATCGTCTGATCTGCTTCGGAGGCTCTTTCAATCGTCTTGTCATCTACGTCCGTGAGATTCATCACAAAACGAACTTTGTACCCCGACCAGACTAAATAGCGGTGTAATAAATCATAGACCAAAAAACTTCGATAATTACCGATATGAGCGTGGTCATAAACAGTCGGGCCACATGCATATAGCAAGACAGATGGAGGATTCAAGGGTTCGAATTCCTTCAGGGATCGTGTCAAAGTATCGTAGAGTTGTAGACTCATGGAAAATCCTCAAAAATTATTTAAACGTGTTCACACTTGTCGGGAGATTTCTTCATTTAATCGACGAAGCGTATTAGACGGATTTTCTGACTGCGTAACAGACCGTCCTACCACTAAATAGTCTGCACCTGCTTCCACAGCTGCCAACGGAGTAGCAACTCTCGCTTGGTCGTGAGTGTCCTCACCAGCAAGACGGACTCCCGGAGTCACTACAAGGAAGTCTCCTCCCAAAGACATCTTTAGCATTCTTGCTTCCCGTGGTGAAGCGACTACTCCAGACAAACCAATTTTCTTGGCTTGGCGTCCCAATCTCAAAATTTCTTCCTCGAGTGACTCTACTGGACGACCCCAAATTTTTTCCACCTCATTCGCTGTCATAGAAGTCAGAACTGTCACACCCAAAATCGAGATAGCGCCTGCTGCTGCCTCAGCGGCGGCGGCCATCATTGCCTCTCCTCCAACTGTGTGAAGTGTCAGAAGGTCTACCCCAAGATCAACTGCGGATCTTACCGCCCCTGCCACAGTATTAGGGATGTCGTATAGCTTTAAGTCCAAAAAGATTTTTTTCTCTCTTTCTCTTAAAGCTTCTACAATAGCTGGTCCTTCCTGTGAAAATAATTCAAGGCCGACCTTATAAAAACTACCCTCATTCCCAATCGAATCCACGAGAAACAAAGCTTCCTCGGCATTTGGAAAATCCAAAGCTATTATCACTTTTTCCTTTCTCACTATTCAATCAGCTCCTTTAAACATCGCCCGCTACTTCCACATCATCAGTATACGCTCCAATCAAACTTGAAATGCAATCGATCTTCTGGTTCTCACAGAATCTTACTATCCCACGAGCTATACCTTGTGCTGCCCTTGGATTAGCAAATGTAGCTGTCCCGACTTGGACTAAAGAGGCTCCTGCCAATAAGTATTGAATAGCGTCATATTCGTTCATAATGCCTCCAGCACCTACTAAAGGAATTCTAGTTTTTTGCCGAGCACGATGTACCGCATAGACACCCACAGCACGAAGTGCTGGGCCTGATACTCCCCCCTGCCCAGCTCCCAACTCTGCTTTTTGTGAATGAACATCAATCGCCAGACCTGGAATTGTATTTATCAATGTCACCCCATCAGCTCCATTCACCTCTGCGGCTTGGGCAACCAAACCTATATCTGGGACATTAGGAGCCAGTTTTACCAAAATAGGACGATCAGTCAACTCACGAACCGACGATACCACTTCCTTTAAAGATTCTGGATCCAACGCGAAAGGCATACCCTCCATTTTGACATCATTGGGGCAAGACAAATTCAATTCGTATCCAAGAAACCCACCGGTTTTTTCGAGACGTTTTACTATTGCACAATACTCTTCTTTAAGATGGCCAGCTACGCTAATAAACACCTGCAATGAAGGTAGGTTTTCGTTCATCCAAGGAATCTTATCACTACAGACCACTTCCACTCCTGGGTTCGCTAAACCAATCGAATTAAGCATGGCATTACCAGCTTCTACTACCCTAGGTGCAGCATTTCCTACCCTGGGATCATAGGTCACTGACTTAGTCACAATGCCACCTAATCTATCGAAATCTAGAACATCATTAAGTTCTTCTCCAAAACCACAAGTGCCTCCTGCCAATAGCACAGGGTTACGAAACCGAACTCCAAAAATTTCTTGTTCTATCTGCATGAATTTTTCCAGTAGTTCTTCTTAATACAGCTTAGTAATTTCCATTGATACCAGTTACTTCTTGCCCAGGTGGATAACGCTCATAAAAACCCCTAACTGCATCAGCTAAAGCCTTTCCAATCCGCTTCTGGAATTCAGAACGCGACATTTCCCTCTCTTCTTCCCGATTGCTTACAAAGCCTATCTCAACCAAAACCGCCGGCATTAGCACATTAGTGATCACAGCGAAAGGACCTTGCTTCACTCCCCGATCCGGACCCATATGCACTATTCTTAGCTGTTCCTGTATAGTCTCAGCCAAATTGGCCGACCAATGTTGATGATTAAGGTTTCGGAGCTCTCTCAATATGAAGCCCAAGTCAGGAGTTTCACCGTCTTCTTTCTCCCCCGCATATAAGCGGAGAGGGGCGTTCTCATTAGCAGCTACTCGTTTTTCGTGTTCAGTGCGAGCCTCAGAAAGGAAGTAGGTCTCGAACCCTCTAACAGAAGGACTATCCGGCGCTGCATTAACGTGTATGGACAAGAAAATAGCAAGACCATCTCCTTTCTGGAGCATCGCCTGTTCACCTCTCTCCCAAAGTGGCACGAATACGTCCCTGTCTCTGGTCATATATACCTCTATATTTTCATCCTTCTCTAATTCCCTTACCAATTCTCTACTGACAGACAAAGCAATGTCTTTCTCACGTCTCCCGCCAGCACCCGTGGTGCCTGGATCCTTACCTCCATGTCCAGGATCGACAATCACCAGCCGCCTTAAGTCAACATTCGTTTCGCCATCATGAGCCACATCGCCTTCATCAGGCAGGTCAACTACTGGTTCCGCTTCCGCCTCAACTATCTGGGTTTTCTCTCCAGCTTTGGGTTCCTCGCCCAAATTAGATTCTTGGCCATTTGTGAGAACATAACCAGCTCCCAAACGCACTGGAACAAAATCAAGAAAAAATTGAATCGGGATTTGAGCAGACCTTCCTTCCATAACCGGGGAATTCACCAATTGAAGAAGATCATTGTTCCAGTAAAAAAAAGGACTATCAAATAAAAACCGTACCCTATCTGTTTCACTTATTGTTGCCTTGAGACTCTCACTATCGATTTCGACATCCCAGCCCATTTCTTCCAATGCAACATGAGTCACTGTCCTGTACCCTCCCGTATCAAAGACAGTAATATCCAGAGTGTCTCCGTCAGAACCTACTAAGATTAAATGGCCTTTGGATTGACCGAGAGATTCTATCGGTTGTAATAGCAGAGGGGCAAGAAAGCAGAAGCCATATATTAACCAAGAAATTACTTTCATTTATACCTAGCCACCGCTCTACGAGCTTCCATTTCTTGAGTTGCTCTCCTGAGTTTTTCTCGCTTGTCATGAAGCTGACGCCCCTTACCCAGACCCAAAGTCACCTTAGCGTTACCTCGCCGAAAATAAACATCTAAAGGCACCAGGGTGAGACCTTTCTCAGCCGTTTTGGCTGACAAGCGACGGATCTCACTCCTATTCAAAAGAAGTTTACGTTTTCGATCGGAATCCAAATTGGCACGATTTGCCTGAGCATAGGGTGCTATGTGTAAGCTATAGAGCCAAACTTCGCCATTCTCTACTTTTGCAAAGGCATCCCTGAAGGCCATCTGTCCTCCACGCAAGGATTTTACCTCAGGGCCTTTCAAAACAATTCCAGCTTCGTAGGTGTCTAAGATCTCATACTGATGTAAAGCTTTTCGGTTCCGGCCAACCACTTTTCGGGAACTAGTCGCACTCAAAACTCACATATCTCCCATGAATATTGAGCGGACCAAAAACAACTGTCGCTCAAAAACACTGGCCGTGATTTACGGACACAAAACATAGTCTCCTCAACCGTTCTTTAGTCCTCTTCGCTCCTCGCGGAATTCTCCAACACAATAATTCTATCAATCATAACTAACCGGCTCCAAACGCATAAGGTGAGTTGGGTCACCGTCGAAGCCCCGAGCATCTCCATCCACCGCCAAATAAATATATCCATCAGGTCCTTGGCGAACATCCCTTATTCTACCCATATCCCTTATCAAGGTCTCCTCATTAACTACATTTTCATCGCTCAGAGTGATTCTCTCTAACTTCTGACCACGCAGACCTCCCACGAACATATCTCCCTTCCAATCTGGAAATTGATTGCCTGTATATATCAACATTCCTGAAATACCAATAGAAGGAACCCATATGTGTCTTGGCTGTTCAATTTCATTTTGATGAGTTCCTTCATGTATTCTCAGCCCTGTGCCATAATTGACACCATAACCAACTACTGGCCAGCCATAGTTTACACCAGGACGCAGTACATTTAATTCATCTCCTCCTTGAGGGCCATGCTCGTTTATCCAAACTTGTCCCGTCTCGGGGTGTACCGCGATTCCTTGGGCATTACGATGTCCATAAGTCCAAATTTCTGGAAGCGCTCCCGGCACTGCAACAAAAGGATTGTCTTCAGGGACCCTGCCGTCATCATGTAGTCGTACGGTTGTGCCGTTATGAGTTGAAAGATCTTGAGCGGGATGTGCAGTCAGATCTCCTTCAGAGGGCCATTGCCTATCGCCAATAGTTACAAATAGATATCCAGCATTGTCGAAAGCCATTCTGGCTCCCCACATAGAGCTTCTATCTGTCCCATTGCCCGGAGCCAGAGCCGTAAATATCTCTTCAACATCAGTCAGTTGATCATTCTCAAAACGCCCTCTGGCAACCGTTAAATTTCCCAAAGAATCGACACCTTCGCTTCCAGTAAAGCTCAGATAAATCATCCTATTGTTAATAAAATCTGGATGCAAAACTACATCTCGGAGGCCAGCCTGTTCTCTCCCGTCCATTGAGATAGCCCCCTGACCAAGGGCCAAGATTTCAGGAAGACCCTCAACTGGTTTTTCCAAAAGAACCCCATCTCTAATTATTCTTAGTCGACCTGGGCGTTCCGTCACTAGCATGCCACCATCAGGAAGAAATTGCATCGCAAATGGATGGACTAGTCCTTCTGCAACAGTCACAATCTTAAAGTCATGAAACGCCGACCTGATTGTAGACTCATTGGAGTCAATCTCAATTTTTCCAGACTGGCATCCCCAAACACCCAAAACAAGGAATAAACTTGTTGCTATCATGCTTCCTTTCATCACTGAACACACCTTTGGTCCAACCATGTACGACCTCGTTTTTGTTTAGCCTTCGTCGGCATCCTCTTCAAATCCAATTCCTCCTAAAATTCTTAATTTTTCCGGAAGAGCCAACCCCTCTTCTTCCTTTTTTCCAGAACCCTTAAGAAATTCTCCAAATTCCTGACTAATTCCTCCGGTGCTCCTCTGGCTGAATTCGACTATATCCTTTACAAGTCGAATCTGGGACTCAATACCATCCCTCAAGTCGTCTATCCGTTTTTCTAGTGTCGGGTTATGATCTATGAGTCGGTCTTCCGCTGAACCCTGAATTTCTTTGGCTTTCCTCTTTATGCTCTCCTGAATCTCCCTTCCAGACTGAGGAGCCAAAAGGAGGGCCACCCCTGCACCTAACAAAGCTCCTAGAACGAAAGACCCAACCCCCAATCCAACAGTGGCTTCTACACCTCTCTCAGATGGCTCTTGTTCAATATCCATTTTCTTGGTCCCTTTCTCCATGTTCACCAACCACAGATGACGCGGAGAACCTATAAAAATACTGTGAAAATTCATACGAAAACCTAATTACCGGAAACATTTCCTATTCTCCAACGAGAGTCCCTTTTAGAAATATCTGAGTGGCCAGTCTCTTCCTTCGCCAAAAGTTCAAAGGTTAGCCGCTTACCCAACTCAACCCCCGGCTGGCCTAAAGCATTCACCCCATATAGATCACCTGCATATACCGTTGACATCATAAACATCATCAATAATTCGCCCACGGCCTCCTCGTCCAGTTTCTCTAATTCCAAAGTCATGGTCGGACGACTCTTTCTCCTTAAAGATTCTACGGTAGCTTGGTGCTCAAGATTAAGGAGTTCCCCGACTCCTCGTTCCGATAAGGATCGGAATAGACTTGGTTCCAATGTTTCGACAGGTATCTTTATGTCAGCATCATGGTTCCTCAAAGTTAAGAACAAAATAACCTTATTTTCGGGACCTTCCGCAAACAATTGCAGTTGCGAATGTTGATCTCTAGCACCCTGAGCCATCAAAATTGTAGGCCCACTATTTACCAGTTCTCCTGAAGCGTTCTGTGCTTTACCCAAGGATTCAGACCAAAGCTGTTGCAACCATAGAGAAAATTTCTGGAGACGATCACAATAGGGCATCACCACATGCACATTTCTACTCTGTTCCACATCCGCTATATAAAGAAGCATTCCAATGATACCAGCTTTGTTATTCTCTAAAATCGGTGTTTTGCATTGCTCCTTAGCAGTGACAGCACCCTTCATGATACGTCTAGCATTCAAACCGACTAGGGCCGCCACAAATAAGCTGGCTGAAGATAGGACAGAGAAACGGCCTCCCACTTCAGGTGGGATTTCCAGACTGTGGATCTCTTTATTTTTAGCGATTGAACGGAGCACCCCTTTGGATGGATCCGTTGTAAACAAAAAATGTTCAGATGCCTTATCTGAGCCTATTTCCTTCCTAACCAAATCCTCAATTATGGCATAAAGAGCCAATGTCTCAGCAGTAGATCCGGACTTACTTACCACATTAAAAAAAGTGTTCTCGATATCTATCACTTCCAACAACTCATCAATACTCACTGGATCCAGATTGTCGAGAAAGTAAACCTTCGGGCAATAACAGCGTGACTTATCATCTCTGAGATTCCAAGCTTCCCCTAAAAGAGCCTGACATACCGCCTGTACACCTAGAGAAGAGCCCCCCATCCCAATAACAACCACTGCATCAAATCGTTCTCTATATTTTTTAGCCAATGACTCGACATAATCCAATTCATCCCAGGTTTTATCTAGATCTAAAAAACCCATACCATTCGAAACTGGCACTTCTTTGATCGTCCTATGCGTAAGTTGGAATTTTTCAGCTAAGTCTGTTTTTAATCTCACAGGTTCAATCCCGTTGATCTCCATATTTACAGTCAACATCTCTGCATAGTCCAAAACGGTCCTCATTCTGGAATCTCCACACTCAATCCATCGAAGGCAGGACGCACGTTGGCAGGAAGATTTTCTATCAATTCTCGGTGAGTGACCCTATGGCTTATATGGGTGAGAAAAGTAGTTTTTGCTCCTACTAAATTAGCTGCTTCCACTGCTTCTTCCACATTGAAATGTGTCGGATGTGGGTGACCAAACCACAGAGCATTGAGTACCAGCACACTGACTCCCTGAAGAACTTCCAAGGCTTCGTCTGGCAATGATTTTCCATCGGTTATATACCCCAAGTTCCCCACACGAAATCCGTAGGAATCTTTAAGGCCGTGTGGAACGGCAATAGGAGAAAACTGTTGGCCCAAGACCTCAAAAGGAACTTGAGGTTGAAACGGAAACAACTCGATCCGTGGCTTTATAGTACCCTTCATAGGCTGGTAATTATCGTCGAAAATATAACCAAATCGGGTTCTAAACTGATTCTCGTATACATCGGCCACATAAGCTGGAATATGAGGTCGATCCTTTGTAGTGAAAGCGCGCAAATCATCTATTCCGTGACAATGATCTGCATGATCATGAGTGAACCACGCTGCATCAACTCTAGTTGTCTGTGTTGCCAATAGCTGTATCCTAAGTTCTGGAGGAGCATCTATGAGCAGGTTCCCTCCCATTAGTTCCAATAAAGCACCGTGTCGGGAACGGTTATCAGCTGGGTCATCTGATACGCAAGCACGACAATCACATCCCACAACAGGAACTCCAAAAGAAGTCCCTGTCCCAAGGAATGTTAGTTTCATTGGTTTTAAAGAACCTCGACTAGCATGGTATTGGTAGTTCCTGAGATATCAAAAGGAACACCGGCAGTTATCACGATCGAATCGCCTGATACACCTAAATCTCTTTCAATAACAATATTTTTGCCGAACTGGGAAAGTGCTTGATAGCTAACCTCTATACCTTCGGCAAGGATTGGGTAAACTCCCCAGACTGCTGCAAGCTGTCGACAAGTATATTTGTCAGTACAAACAGCAAACAGCGGTGCCTTAGGGCGGTAGCTGGAAACCAATCTTGCCGAAAAACCACTGTGAGTAATCACAATAATCGCTGGAACTTTCAATTGTTTTGCGACCTCTACCGTAGCCGAAGCAACAGCATGTTCCCTCGGTGTCGCTCCTCCTCTCTCGTGAGTCCCCGAAAAAGTTGCATAGAATGGGCCCTGGTCAAGGAAACCACTAGACTCAACATCTCTAATGATTGAGACCATAGCTTCCAGTGCCTCAATAGGATATTTCCCGATTGCAGTTTCTCCAGACAGCATCACAGCATCCGAACCGTCCAGTATAGCGTTAGCTACGTCCGAGACTTCAGCTCTTGTTGGTCTAGGATTGTCGATCATCGACCCTAGCATCTGAGTGGCGGTAATAACTGGGCGTGCAACAAAATTTCCCCAACGAATTATACGCTTCTGAGCCCTAGGAACTCTCTCAAAAGGCAATTCTACACCCAAGTCTCCCCGGGCTACCATGAGAGCATCTGTAGCATTCACTATCTCAGCTAAGCCTTCCATAGCTTTCGCTTTCTCAATTTTTGCGACAATGAGGGTTTCCTTGGGGATCTTGTGCCTAAGATCAACAACGTCCGCGGCACCTAGGACAAATGAAAGCCCAATATATTCCACACCTTTTTCCAGTGCGAACTCAAGATCTAATAAATCTTTTTCCGTCAAAGGCGCACTCTGAACATTGACATTCGGTATATTGACCCCCTTCCCTTCACTAAGCACTCCCCCACGCACAACCTCAGCCAGCAATACTTCTCCTCCAGCATCAACAACAGTAAGCTCCAATGCCCCATCGTCCAGTAGAATCGGATCTCCTGGCTTGAGTGCCTCTAACAACTCAAAAGATGTTACCGTTAAGTCAGAGGCATGCTCAGAAGATTGGTTTGAAATCGTAACAGTCTGACCAGGTTCAATGACTATGGGCTCCTGCAAACCACAAACGCGGACCTTGGGGCCAGCAAGATCTACCAGTATTCCAATGTTCTTCCCTAGATTCTCTGCAGTGCGGCGGAGACATGCTATCGTTTCAGCATGCGACTTGTGATCTCCATGTGACATGTTGATACGCGCTATATCCATACCTCCCGCAACCAAGGAATGAATGGCTGAGCTCGTCGCGGTCGAAGGACCTATTGTACATACAATTTTTGTACGAAGCATCGGTTCTTAGCTACATTTTAAGTTGGAAAGTCATAATGAATATTAACCCTAAAGCTGAACCCATAGAATGCCTCGAGCAAGCCTGGACACATCACTGTCACTTGCGTTCCTGTTCTGGAACGACCAACCTGCAGTATAATGTCAGTCCAATTAATCAAGAGCCAGGAAGATGCTCGGCACCTGTCGAAAACCCTCGATGGACAAAATCGGCTTGCTATTGACCTCGAAGCAGCGGGATTCCACCGTTATTCTGATAAGGTCTGTCTACTACAGATAACTTCGGGTGATAACACTTTTCTTGTAGACACGCTTTCGATGGACCCATCTAACACTCTCCGATCTCTGTTCCAAGACCCCAACGTACTGCTTGTCCTACATGGTGGTGTGTTTGACCTCCGGCTCTTGCATCGAGACCTTCAGATCTTTCCTGTCAACTTATTCGACACTCAGATTGCGGCTTCCCTGGTCGGCGAACCTTCCCTGGGATTAGCTGCCCTCCTAAAAAAATATTTTGGTATAGAGCTATCAAAAAAATACCAAAAGGCAGACTGGGCCAAGCGACCACTTTCAGATGAGATGTTAGAGTATGCAGCGGCAGATACTCAAAGCTTGTGCTTGCTAAGCGACCTGCTTATTGAAAAACTTCAGGATCTCGACCGACTGTCCTGGGCAACCGAAGAATCCAGAGCCTTGGCGGATTTGCGTTGGAAGTCAGAACCAAATTCGGATCCTGTGCTCAGGATCAAAGGTTCAAAACATCTACTTGATAGAGAGATTGAACGCCTTAGAACAGCCTGCAAGTGGCGGGACACTGTCGCCAGAAAAACCGACCGTGCTCATTTCAGAGTGGCAGGCGACCCTGTTCTCCTGGAAATTGCAAAACTGGGATCGTACGGGCTTTCTTCCATCAGTAAGGTCAAGGGAATGTCCTCTCAAGTCCTCAAACAATTCGGACAGGATCTCTTCAAGGATTTAGAGTCAGTCGACAATCTGCCAGCCAATCAATTGACTGGCTACCCCATAAGCACATCCCCTAGACGACCCCGCCTATCTCTGAAAGAAGAAAAACTTTTAGATGGATTAAAGTTGGTCCGCAATCAGATTGCAAACCAACTTAACATTGCTAGAGGAAGCATCATGTCCAACACACTGCTAAGCCACATCGCCACTAGTCCAATTCATGCTCTCGGTGACCTTGCTGAAGTAAAAGGAGTCCGCAAATGGCACATTCAAAATTTTGGAGATGATATCTTAGAAGTCTTCAGGAATAATTCTTCTATCTGAGATCCTCAGCTCATTTCTTTAAGAACTATCCTCCAGCTTCCTCTTGACGCTTACAATTGATACAATAGCGTGCGTGCGGAAGAGCATCTAGACGCTTAAAAGCAACTTCAGTACCACAAGTTTGGCACAACCCAAATTTATCTGGATCAGAATAAAGCCTCCGCAATGCTCCCTCTAATCGATAGATATATCTACCTTCTTTACTAGCAAAAAGAGCTGCCTTCTCTCGTTCCATAGCTTCAGTACCTTGATCAGCCATATGGTCAGTGTGGGAAGACAAATCCGAATCCATAACCTCTCTGTCAGTTTTTGTTCTTCTCCCGAAACGCCCCAGAGCTTCAAGAGCCTTAGTCCTCTCCTTCTGCAATCTTGATTCGAGGTGTTCTAACTGTTCTTTACTTAACATAGAAATATCCTTTCATTCGCCCGTATTACGTATTCAACCCAAGTTCGCAAATGACTACCCTTTAGGATAGATATGTCTTATATCTTTACCTATTGTTAGGTGGAATCTAATGATAACGACTACAAGAGTTCATTTAAAATTTCAAGGCTTCAGAAGCAAGCGAGTCCGACCTTATGACGGATACCATTCTCTGTAAACGCTGTAAAAAAGATAAAACGAAACTTGCCAAACCACCTTTTCGCAATGAATTAGGAGAAACAATCTACGATCAGATATGCTCAGATTGTTGGGATGAGTGGCTGATACACCAGACCCTCCTCATCAACCATTATGGTCTGGATCCTCGTGACTCAAAATCCAAAGAATTCCTTTACGCACAAATCGAATCTGTATTGCTGAACGATAAAGATGGTCAGAATATCGACACCAGTCAGAAGGGCGACATCGAATGGTAAAAGTTTTTTTGAAAAACTGGACCCAATCAGGCATGCCAGTTAGTAACTCCCTGTCTTCCTTCGTTTAGGCATGATATCATGGGATTGCCAGTAAAAACCCTGTGGGGCTCTCTGTTCAGGCCAAATTTCTTTTAATGTGTCACCCTCAAAAATCCGGCCGTTCTTCATAACCCAACGTACTGTATTAGTGTTACGCAAATCCTCTAGTGGGTCCTCATCTAATACCACTAAATCTGCTAATTTTCCTACTTCAAGTGATCCCAAATCGTTATCGAGGCCCAAAACGTCCGCTCCAACAATAGTTGCAATCCTAAGAGCTTCATGTGCAGTCATATGATCGGAAGAGCCCACAAGCCAGAGTTCCCAATGGTAGCCTAATCCCTGCAACTGACCGTGGCTTCCAATACCAGCTCTACCACCTGCCTCTACTACGTCATCAATGAAATCAGAAATTTCTTTGTGAATATATTGTGATTCATCGAACCAACCTGGAGCCCTCCGTGCCGCTTTCGAATAAATTTCTTCGAACGGAGTAAATGTAGCCAACTTGTTGTCACCCAAAACATCTGTCGTAGTGTAGAAGAAATTTTCTCCCCAAGGCCCACCATAAGTAACCACAATCGTAGGGGTTGTGGCCATATTAGATTGAGCGACCAGCTCTACCACATCTTCGAAAAGTGGTACTCCAGGTAAATTATGCTCTGTACCTGAATATCCATCTTGAGCCATGGTCATATTTAATCGAAGATCGAGACTTCCTTCAGTTGTAGGCATCAGTTGTAATTCATGAGCGGCCTGAATGATCCATTGCCTTACCTCACGATTACCAGCCCCATACATCTTTATCGTTTTGGTGTCAAAATAGTCCGAGTATCGTTTCAGTACATCTCTGGCTTCATTTAGGCTACTTATGCCTTCTCCGGAGAAAACGCCTTGGCCGGTGCTATAAATTCTAGGGCCCAACATTCTGCCTGCCCTGACCATATCTTCGTAGGTCAGTACATCACTGGAACCAGTCTGAGGATCTCGAGCCGTTGTGACGCCATAAGCCAAATTGGCCGCATATGACCAAGTCTGAGATCGATGTACGTTAAACGCACCTCGCAAATGTGCGTGAGTGTCGACGAACCCAGGAACAATCGTCTTACCAGCGACATCCAAAATTTTTGTTCCATCAGGAATTGAGATGCTCCCACTAGGACCTATACTTTCAATCCTATTATCACGGATCAGTATATCGCCCTGCTCCAGAATCTCTTTTCCGTTCATTGTGATAACGCGGGCGCCAGTCAGTGCTACCAATCCAGTAGGAATATCTCTTTCGAACTCTACCCGAATCCGCCATTCTTCTGGTTGATACCGACCAACCTCAGAATCTTCATCATCTTCATTCTCATCGTCTACTCCAGAACCATTGGCTGCATCCAAGCTGTCTGCAAACTGTTCAGCCGCATCCAAGTCATAGACGAAGTGTGCATTCCCTAGTGCCCAGTGAACTTCCTGACCTGAAGACCCCCAAGCAGGAAACTGGCCTCCTATATCTGTTAACTGGGAAACAGGGAAAGAAGCTCCCTCTGGATCAGCCACCGAAATAGTGGGGGCATCAACACCGACACCTCGAGGTACCGTCACCACATAAAGTTGATTTCCCACTTGAACCAGAGCTTTTAAGCCTCCTGGTGACATTACTATCAAATTAGCAGCCGTACCCGGGCCGCTGCCCCCACTGCTATTTGCTCCTCGAACCTGTACATGCTCTCTTCGATCACTACCATCCCACCTCATCGAAATAAGCCCAGTTCCTTCCTGGAATCCATAAATACGTTCGTGACTTTGTATAAAATGGGGTTTACGCAAGCCAGAGACTGGAGAAATCAACATCGGATTCCCACCTTCACTGGGCAACCAAACAAGATCTGCAGATCCCCTTTGTACATTTTGTGTGAGAGCTTCCTCATAAGCCCTCTTTGGTGCGCGAATCACCACTATACGCTCACCATTCGAGGACCAAACGGGCTCAGTATAGAATGCGGCTTGATCTGTTAATCGATCCAAGTCCGCCCCATTGGACCTCACCGAATAGAGATGTCCGCCTTCTTTTTGAGAATAAGTCACAAACACAATCTTTTCACCATCCGGAGACCATGCTGGCATAGATGTAACAGCATCTGGCTGTGACAATCTCTTGGGATCACCCCCAGCGGTACTCCTCACATAGAGGTCACCCATCACTGTAAACGCTATTTGTTCTCCATCTGGAGATGGAGCTATATCTCTGATCTGTTTAGCTACAAAAGTCGGAGAATCATCAATCGGATAATCAAAATCCACTTCGGGGCCCATAGGTACTTCCGCATCAACCCTAAAGGGGATTTCAATCGGAACGGAATCATCGATAGGCACACGCCACAATTTGCCCTCATAGAATACTACCACTTCCCGAGAATCAGGAGTGAAACTCATTCCCGGATAAACGTCGCGGGCAGCTCTAGATTCTTGATCATCACGTTGAACCGGGAATGTTAACCAGCGCTCATCACCATTGGCTAGGTCACGAATACGCAGACCAGTCTCAGATATATGTCGACTTCCGTAAACAAGCCATTTGCCATCCGGAGACAGAGTCGGTCGAAATGCACCTCCATAACGCCCCGACTGATTGCTGTTAGTTCCGGATTCACGGTCGTAGGTCCAAAGCTGGTAATCACTACCAGGAGAATTGTACTGCCAAGTCCCTGTTCTTCTTCCGTACCAGATATAACGCTCATTTGCACCGAAAGCCGCGCCCATAGTACGAGCGTTATCAGGATCCTCTATCAACTGCACACCAGTTCCACCTTCGCGATGGTACATCCAAAGCTTGCCTTGGCCAGGATTTTGTTTAGTAGCGACAACATAATCTCCATCAGGAGTCCACTCAGGAGACTGATAAGAACTATTTTCACCTCTCGTGATACGAGTGGTGTCGGAACCATCAAGTGAAATCGTCCAGACAGCATCTCCCCCGCTACGATCACTCACAAAAGCAATGGACTGTCCGTCGGGACTGAATCTAGGCTGGCCATCAAATGCCATCCCCTGGGTTACTGGTTCTGCAACACCACCCGAGAACGGCATCGTATAGAGATCCCCTAGGAAGTCAAAAACAATCGTTTCCCCATCGGGGCTTACATCTAAAGAAATCCAAGATCCTTCAGTAAATGACCTCCTTAGCATACGCTCAGGGGTCAGTGGTAATCCCTCCTTGAGAAGGTCCGATTCTTCAATGTGCTCCTCTTCTTGTTGAGCATAGATAGCTATTGGCTGGAGTGTCGCAGCCAAAATAAAAAGGAGCAGTGCAATCCCTAAAGGGTTAAAGATCCGATTCATTTCCAAGTCCTTGTTCTAAGTTGTTCTAGTCAATCCTACATCTATAATTCACAGGAACCATCAGATGGTTGTAATTCATATTTTTTCGGCTTTAAGTTTCCTCACCTATAGGAAAATATTCTTGTTAAACACCCAGGCCGCAAGAAAACAGGCACTCAAAGATAGAATATTGATTGCCATCCGTGTGTAAAAAGGGAACTCAGAGTAGCTAATCTGCAGTTTCTTTGATAAAAGCAAGAAGATGCCCATCAAAATAAACCAAATCGTAAAAAAGCACTGCCAATTCTTAACTAATCCAATAGCCAGATCATGCAGAGCGCCACTAATTGCAAAGGCAATTAGCAGAGCAACGGACTTAGGCACCCAGCGCTGTAAGGGCACATAAACACCTTTCCCCAAATAGTAGCCCCAAATCGGATTCCAATGTCGCCAAAAATCAGCATTAGTACTAGCACCTAATGAGCGGTTTAGATTGTTCAACAAAGACCGATTATGACCTATCGGGACACCATTTCGCTTGAGTATATAATCTGACAGATTCAAAACGTGCCTTATTTTAGTCAGTAGGTTATAGGCGGTTTGGCAGCCTGATCTACCTCCAGTTTAAACACATCTGGACGCGCATAATGCCCAACCACATCGAAATCAAACTTGCCCCTGGAAACCGCATCCATCTCAAGTTCCACAGTCAGAATTCCTGTCCTATCATATAACGGACCTTCAAGGCATTCCCCAGCTGGATCGTATATAGCACTGCCTCCCCTACATAGGATCTCAGGCCACGACTCAAGATCTCGTTGGATTTCCATATCGCTGGGATACATCTCCTTGGTGACATATTGGTTACATCCCAAGACAAAACACCTTCCTTCCAGAGCAATATGTTGGAGTGTGGCTTGCCATCGATCCCTAGCATCTGCTGTGGGAGCTAGGTAAATATCAACTCCTTTCCCATACATCGTCATTCTCGCAAGAGGCATGTAGTTTTCCCAACAAATCAGTCCTCCTACACAGCCGAAAGGAGTATCGATAGTTGTAAGAGTACTTCCATCACCTTCACCCCAGATAAGTCTTTCTGCAGCTGTCGGTTTTAGCTTTCTATGTTTCCCCAGGACCTGACCATCTGGGGAAAAATATACCAACGTACAAAAAAGTGTTCCTCGACTATAGGTAGAATCTCGTTCGATTACTCCAACCACCAGATAAACTCCCGCCTTCTTCGCCGCTTCCGCCATCAATTTTACATGTTTACCTGGTATGTCTATTGCAGAATTCCAGTAATGTTGCCAAGTGGATCTTCCAACTTCAGTTCTACCTCCTACAGAAGTTCCGAAAGCAAGTCCCCACGGATATCCACCCACGTAAGCTTCTGGGAATAGAACTAAATCAGCGCCTGCTTTTCCTGCTTCTGCAGTCAACCGGCATACTTCGGATACCGTTCCTTCCGTGTCGAACAATTTCGGAGAACACTGAACAACAGATACCACTGCGGTTGAATTTTCAGCCACTTTCACCTCAAGGTTTAACGACTACGATACACTACTTCAGCAACTACATCACCGACCATTAAAAGGGTACGACTACTTGTGTTTTCTGGAACGTCTTTCAAGGTATGCCAAAAACTATTGGCTGGTCCGTAGTCAAAGTCAATTATGTCGATAGTTGGAATGCCCACCTCAATCAACTTTAAGTGGTCGTCGAGTACACGACTCGTCGAACCCATAGGAAAGTACCGGCCGTAACCCAGATCAGAAGCTACAGTCCAAACCCTTTGTACCACCTGTGGTGCACTTTCTAAGGAGTATGCTTCGACTGGGAAGCTTGGATCCATATCAGCTACCATGTCCAAAAGGATCGCGAAAGATGGATTGTCGATTCTACCTCTGTTATTGGCGTAATAGGAAGCGCCTAAGAACATATCTTCAGTGGTTGGACCATAGTCTTCCCCATCAGTGAACAACAGATCCACTCCCACAGGCGGCGGCTGTTCGCTGAACATTCGAGCTAATTCGAGTAGGACTGCTGTCCCAGACGCTCCGTCATTAGCTCCGGGAACCGGAATTTGCTTCTCAGCATCATCGGTACTTTGATCTGCAGTCGGTCGACTGTCCCAATGCGTCAGGAGAAGGATCCTTTGCTCGAAATCAGTACCGAATCGAGCAATCACATTGGTTAGACTAAGAGAATCGCTCTCAGTCGTGACCCAATCAAAAGGATCGAGCACCACAGTGTCTGCAACTTTCCTCAGTTGGAACTCCATCCACTCCAATTGGGATTGATGTGCTTCAGTCCCCGGCACCCTGCTTCCAAAATCAACCTGAGTTACAAGATCTTCAAAAGCTCTAGATGCATCAAATGCTGGTCTTTCTACCCTGGATGATTCTGAAACCTCATCTCCACACCCGAATATTGTCAGAGTCAACAGTAGGAGTAACGGCAAGTCCACTTTTTTAGGGGGTGCAATACGTTTTATTGCTTTGGTCCACTGGGTGCCGATTTTCACTATCATTCAAACCTCTGAAATTAAAGCTTCTGTAGCAAGTTCCTTAATTTTTCTACTCATGGAATAGAAACCATTTCTCCTATTTACAGAAAGGTGCTGAGTCAGATTTAGTCTCTCAAAAAGCTCCTCTACATTAGTTGACAGTATCTCATCGGGAGTTTTATTAGAATAAAACATCAGAAGCAAAGCAGTCAGACCTTTTACAATCAAAGCATCGCTGTCCGCACGAAATTCTAGTCTCTCCTGCCCACTCTCTATCTGAGAAACCAGCCAGACCTGACTCATACAACCAGAGACCAGGTGCTCCTCATCCCTAAATTGCTCTGGGTAAGGATCCAATTTCCGCCCGAGTTGGATCAGGTATCGGTAACGGTCTTCCCATGAGAGAAGCCCATTGAAACGGTCGACAAAATCTTCGGGATTCACACTTTCCCATCCAGGCAAAATTCTAGAAGGGGCGGACCAGTAAGTTGATCCGCCAACTTAATATGCCGTGATAATATCTTATAAAAGGATGAAAAGGAAGCGAAGTAAAAAAAACAGTGATTGACTATCTATCCACACTCACTGTAGCCACAAATATGGCACTTGACACAACCCTCTTCATAGGAAAGTTGCCCTGCGCCACAGTCGGGACAACTACCTAGAAAAGCAGTTGTCTGACTTGAATCACTTCCTGGTGCTATCTGATTGCCATCTATACCAACGTTGACAGTCAGAGAAAGTGTCTCCTGCACACCTAATTTTTCTGACATATAGCTTTCGAGAGCCTGTCCAATCGCATCCGGTAGAGACAGCACCTTGCCCGGTCCTAACCCTACTGCTCGATCGGAAGAAATTCCCCTCAATTGGTCCCTAACTGCAGGGATGGGTATGCCTGACCTCAGCCCCAGAGAAATCAACCTTCCGATAGCTTCGGCATCTGCTGTTGCAGCTCCGCCAGCTTTTCCAAGGGTGCAGAAAACTTCAAAAGCATGTCCAGTAACATCTTCATTGATTGTAACATATAGGTCGCCCAGAGGAGAGCTCATCTTCATGGTGCGGCCACGAAGCATATCAGGTCGCTTCCTCTTAGCCCGGCTAGCCGCCGCAGTCCTATCTTCATCTTCCTGTCCCAGGTAAACCGAGTCTAGCTCGATCTTCAAATTATGAGCATTCTCCCTTGCATCAGCCAAGAGTTGTTCCAATCGCTTCACTTCATCACCCGATTCTGGAGAGTCTTCGCCAGTCTTCTCTGTCTTTCCTGTTGATAACACCTGCCCCGACCTTGAACCATCTCTATACACTGTTACTCCCTTACAGTCCAACTCAAAGGCTAGTTCATAGATTTCTCTCACATCTTGTTCTGTTGCTTCGTGTGGGAAATTAGTGGTCTTAGATATCGCAGAATCAGTATGTTGTTGGAAAGCGGCTTGCATGCGAACGTGCCACTCAGGTGTAATATCGTGAGAGGTCTTAAAAACATCCTGAACTTCTTCGGGAACTTCCGGAAAATGTATGTGACCTTTCTCGGCAATCCGCACCATCAAATCTTCAGAATACCATCCTTCATTTTTTGCCTTGGTAACAAAATCTGGATTAACATCAGGCATCATACTTCCAGCTTGGTTTCTCATAAAAGCTACCGCAAAAATTGGTTCAATACCCCCGGAGCAACCCGCAAATATAGAAATTGTTCCTGTCGGAGCTACTGTTGTGAGATTACAGTTCCGAAGTTTCCGCATGGGCCGGACTCTGTTGCCTTCACTATCCTTTGCACAAGTAGAATCACCGCCCCAGATAGACTTCTCCCAGGCTGGGAAAACACCTCTTTCTTTCGCTAATCTCTCAGAAGCCTTCCTAGATGCTTCATTAAAAAATTCCATAACCTTACGACCCATTTCGACACCCTCTTCACTATCATATGGGAGTCCGAGAGCAATCAACATATCTGCCCAACCCATGACGCCTAGCCCAACTCTCCGGATAGTCTGGGCCAATTCCGTTATCTCCGGAATAGGGTAGCGATTTACGTCAATCACATTGTCGAGGAAATGAATGGACATATGCACGGCTTTGCCCAATTCATCCCAATCCACCCCATCCGATGGGTCTGCGCCAAGCACAGGCACATATCCCTCTTTTACGAATTTAGCCAAATTGACACTCCCCAGATTACACACATCATAGGGAAGTAACGGCTGCTCTCCACATGGATTTGTGGCTTCGTAGGCTCCTAATTGAGGTACAGGATTAAAAGCATTAGCACGATCTATAAAAAACGTACCCGGTTCACCAGTTTTCCATGCTCCATGGACAATCAGATCAAATATTTCTTTGGCGTTTTCTTTGCCAACAGATTCGCCAGTTTTGGGTTCTATGAGGTCGTAACTACTCTCGGACTTTACTGCTTCCATAAACTCATCCGTGAGAGCCACAGAAATATTGAAATTGGTTATCTTGGAAGTATCGTCCTTGCACGCAATAAAATCTCGAATGTCTGGATGATCTACCCTTAAGATCCCCATGTTAGCACCTCTTCTAGTCCCTCCCTGCTTCACTACTTCTGTGCTCGCATCATAGAGAGTCATAAAAGAAACAGGACCAGATGCAACGCCCATAGTTGATTTCACTTGTGAGCCAGTAGATCTCAGTTTCGAAAAGGAAAATCCTGTTCCGCCACCGCTCTGATGGACCAGTGCCATTGCCCGCAGTGTGTCATAAATGCCGCTTTTTCCATTTGACAAAGCGTCATCTACTGGCAAAACAAAACAGGCCGACAGTTGTCCTAAGGGACGGCCTGCATTCATCAAGGTGGGCGAGTTAGGCTCAAACTTACCATTTGTCATCAAGTCGTAAAAATGCCGGGCTAGTTCCTCTATCGCCACCTCAGAAGCTCCGTACTTACTATCCGCATCAGCCACCACCTTCGATACGCGCCAGAACATGGTTTCTGGATCCTCTATCGGCACGCCTTGTTCGTCTTTCTTGAGGTAACGCTTCCCGAGAACAATACGAGCATTTTCAGTCAGATCAGCCTTGGGGATATCTGTAGGAACCACTCTATCGAACACCTCAGAATCTTCCTTTTTCATGCCAATCACAACTCCATCTAATTAAAAAATGATATTTCTTCAGTTTGAACCATCACCACTGTATATTGCGGTTCTCCAAACTATGTCCCCAATATTTGGTGGTCAAGTAAATTTTCACCGTCCACCGATAAAAGGTTGCCTGCGAAACTAATACTGTTTTTTTTTGCCTTGATCGTTGACACCTCAACCTCAGGCAGCCGCTAGCATAGCCAGCCCTTTAGTGGTCCCAAATCTCAAAAACTCGTTCCCAACCGAAGATAAAAAGATCTTGCACCTTGTTGGCCAATCTGGAAAGCATAGCCAGTCCTTAAAAATAAAGGATTTGTGAAGAATAAGCTCACTGAAGATTGTATCTCTATTCCGGAAGACAACAAAGTTTTCTGCATAGAGGTCTGGCCTTTTACAATCTCTTCCTCTCCAACTCCCCAGGCATTTCCAGCATCCAAGAAAATCGATCCGCTGACGCGATCCAAATGAGAGGGGAATGAACCTAGCCCTCTGTCTGCATTCAATAGGGGGACCCTATACTCGGCTGATCCCGCCCAAGCATATCGTCCAGAACGTGCGCCTTCGAAGTACCCTCTAATCGGATAGAGGAATCTCCTTATGGGGACAACCTCTAGATTGCCCAACATTAAAGCGTTCCCTGGAACACCTCCCACAGTAAAGTGCTGACTATTAGCTCCTGGCCCTTTGGCGGCTCCAAAGGACAATTTCAATGAAACGACATGATTCGAAAAACCAGGCCCAGGAATACTCCTGTGTACACTGACGCGCCCGAATAAATCATTGAAACTTCTATCTGCTCCGATAGCCCCTGTTTGAGTATCAATGGTGGCGAGATCCCTACTAGTTCTTACCCTCAACAGAGAACTCAACCCTGACTCCACACCCATGGAAAACGCAAAAGATCTAGCAGTACTATACTGTAGCAAAGCACCCAATTCTAGCATGCGACTCTTAGCAGCATCCCGAACATTATCTGAATCGATTTCAGCCAGTTGAAGGGCCTCCCACCTGTAACTAGCGGACAAAGTGGCAATACTTCGATTCCGACTATGTCTCCTCAAAAACATACTGGAAACATCCAAACGTCTTTCTCTCATCAAGGCCAGATGATCTACCTGTCCATTCGGATCACTCCGAAAAAACCCAGAACTCCTATAGTTTTGACTGGCGCCCAGATTAAACACTGGGTTCGCCAAACCAGAATACCTGTAAGAGGTTGCCACATCTGTTTGCCCAGTATTACGCAGACTGACGCCAAGCCCATATGCATGCTTCCCTACCAGATCGCTACCTCCAGTAGAAATCCCAAAGCCAGGTCCCAAAACCTTTACAGGCAGATTGTTCCTATCCTGAATCTTCCGAGTTTCTGCCGGCTGATAAATTGGATACCAGTAGCGAGGTCGCATCGTCTTTACTGCTTGATAAGAGGTTGACTCTATATCTACTTGATCGGTGCTTTGCTCAGCCAGAGTTCGAATGTTAAAACGAAGAGATTGGGGGAAAGGTTCAAACCAAGAATCTGGATCGAAAGAAATGCGTCTAATCTTCCAGCCATCATGGTGATAGCTGGAGAAATATACCCACTCCCCATTCGGATCCACCGAGGGATACTCGAACCCACCTAAAGTGTTAGTGATTTGTAGAACCGAGCCCCCTCTGCCGGAGTTTGCATCTATTCCTACAGCATAAATATTGGAAATCCCACTACGATCTGATGACCACAATATCCAGCGCCCATCTGGAGACCAGCTGGGCGATCTGTCCACCGCTCTGTCTTGAGTTACTTCATGAACTACAACACCAGTGCTATCCATGACAATCAAGTCATAAAAACCGCCGATCTGCCAGCGACTTACAGCTAACCAACGTCCATCTGGAGACCATGCTGGAAAAGCCCAGTGCTCTAGGGACTTAAAAGAAGTCAATGGTTGGATAGTGCCAGATACAACATCAATCCGTACAAGTCGGTTTGTACCTTGACCATCTTGGACTGCTATGATGTCTTTTCCATTGGGAGATATAGTAGGCTGATGAATCCTAGAACCCTTACTGATCCATGATTCAGTACCGTCCATATCCACCTTGATCAACCCAGAGCGTAGTCGATAGGTGTCCTGAAATTCCATCCGGGATGCAAGAAGTGTTCCATCTGGGAACCAGGCTATGTCAGACAAATCACTAAGACGCAATAGTTTTTGTTGATCGCTTCCTTCAGGGTCAGAAATTCTTAATTGCACGTCTGACCGACCGTCAGACCTCACGAATGCTAGATTGCTTCCGTCTGGAGATATCCTCGGATTGATGGTAAGATAACCCCCGGTGGTTATAGGCTGACTCTTAGTCAAAGGAGCCAGTTCCGCCAAAGAGTCCGCCAAGCTTCGATAGTCTAAAGACAATCCATCCTGCCATTCGGACCAAGCTTCCGAAAAGTTAATGCCGAAGACTTTTTGAGCCACTGAATTCTGAAGGAACTGGATGGGCAACCATTGGCCGGCCATAACGTCCACGAATTCACCAATCTTTTCTTCGCCATATTGTTTACGAAGATAGTCTATGAAGGACCCACCATAAATGTAACTGCGAGCACCTGCAGGCCAGTTGGGAGAAGCTCCGGACACTTGATCCAACCTCTGAAAACTACTCTCAAGTATCCCTGTCCGAAGCACCATGCCAAAGTAAGTTCCATTGAGCCTACCGGATCCCTTAACTGATTCATAGTAAGTAGCCAAGCCTTCTTTCACCCAGGTTGGGCTACTCAAACCCGGAAATGCGGGCCATCCCGGCCAAGCGCTCCCAAAAATTCGGCGGACCAAGCTTCCCAGAGACCTGGTATGGTCAAATTGCAAAATATGAGAAAGTTCGTGAGTAATTAAGAGATCCATCCAGTCGTCAAAATAAGACAGAGTCCCCTCCATAGGTGGCCGCACATAAACCACTATGGTGTTGTACGGTATCGGAGTGGCGTACCCATTGCTTGAATCGGTATGATCGGTAATCAGTAACTCTATACGGGGGCCAGCATATTCCAGGAATTGTGTATTCAAGAGTTCAAAAGCGCCCTCAGCTTTAGCAGCCGCACTTCTTGCCAAAGGCTCCAATCCAGAAGGAAAAGTCACGCTGAAGTGTTCGGTTTCTATATTACGCCAATTTTCGTCCGGTGGAACCTGAGCTTGAACTGGGATGGGCATGGTCACCAGACTCAAAATTGCCGCCAGGCTGGTAACCCAACTAAAAAACGTCACTACTTGCCTCAGTTAGTGGATCTGCTAAAATCGGAACCCACAAATTCGACGAGACCGTAGATTGAATCGGTTGATCCCTCAAGAACCCAGAAGGGCATGATTGCAATCCCTCTGAAGCAGGCACTAAATCAATATGGTCTCCCAAGAATTGATTTCCGCCTCTTATTCCTAGGATTGCAGTGTATTCTGATGGATTTCCGACAATTCCGATGCTACAAAATGCTTCTGGACGGAATCTCACGACTGACCCAACATAAGTTTCTCCCAATCGATCCAATCGATCCAAGACAACATACCGAATCCCTCTCTCATCAGCTTCCTTTAGAAATCGCTTATAATCTTGTGAGAAAGGATAGGTTCTGCTCTGCACACCTGACAAAGTATAAAAAATCCTTGGCTTTCTAGAGAAAACAGCTGATCCTTCTGGCACATTCTCCCCTAACCACTCTGCCGCTGAAACGAACTCCTGGAACCCTGAATTATAGCAACTAAAAGACCCCATATCTGATACCGCTCTCCTACACTCCCGAGCGTTACCTGTCGATTCATACCAACTATTTACCGATGGTGCTAGAAACAGTAGAACTAATGAAACACAGGACACCATCCCTAACCACGGGGACTTTGTTCGGAAACTTTTAGCTATTGCATCTCCAGCATAGAGTAGGATCAGTGGGTATAGAGGGAGGGCAAAACGATCACCAGACCAAACCACCGGCCAAGAGAGTATCAACAGTAAGTACAAGGGGAAAAAAAACTCACTAACTCCAGCACGATATCGCAATCTCTTGAACCAACCTATTGAAGCAGTCAGAAAAACTAGGGGGCCCAAAAATTTGGAACCTCCTTCACTCCAACTAGACAATCCCTGAGGAAAATATAGGAAGATATACTTCGACATATTTGTAAGGATTCTAGTTAAAAAATCTAATACGTTAATTCCTCCCAACTCTGGTTGATATGGGTCAACCAAGAAAAACTCTGATACATACTGACCAGTCGGAGCTCCTTGAGTGAATGACAACCAAGCCAAACTTGGCAAAGTCACAGCGAACAGGAATATGGCTAAGATTTTCCACTGCTTTTTAAGCGCCAAAGTTCCCAAAATACCCAAAACAATTGGGATTCCAGCAGTCCTGGTGAACAAAGCCAGAATAGCAGATGAGCATCCCACAAATAGCCAAGACCAGTGGTGCCCCCTCTCTTCCCAACGTCCAAAAGCCCAAAAACAACACAGGGTGAGAGTTAAGAATAGGGGGTCAGAAAGGATCCAATTACTAGACCAGAGTATCGCTGGAGAAAAGATTAGCACACTGCAAACACATAATGCCAATCCTGCCATATGTCGAGAGCGTACCCAATCAAACATTATGGCCAATGATATGGTGGTAAAAACAACTGAGAGCAGCTTGAATGCGACCCATGACTTAACACCTAACAACATAGCCAAAGCAAGGACAAAAGGATAAACAGGTGGATACTTAGTATGAATTGGAGTTTCTGGATCCCACAATTCCACATAACCAGAACCCGAAACAATTGAGTAGGCGAGAGAAAGATATCCAGCATTATCCCCACCAGTATGGGGCGAGGGATTGAAACCAGAAAAGGCAACTATAAAGCTAACAAGGGCCACCGCCAAGACCATCCACCTACCAGTAAATCTCAGAGTGTTCACCAAGTCAACCCTGGCGTCAAACTACCTAAGATTCTACCACCAGAGCTACCTGTGGCAAATGGCATATTCGTTGCAAGTCCATTTAGATATCCCCAAGCAAGAACTGCGAAAGACAAAGCTTCTCTGGCATCAGGATTAATTCCCAATTCAAACCCGTGTCGTATTGTAATCGTTTTTAATTCTGCTTCTATGGCTGCGACCAGTGAAGGATTGTGAACTCCACCGCCCAGCAGAAACATCTCATCTACTCCTCTGGGTATTACCCAAGTTTGATATGCCTCGCCAATCGATTTCGCAGTAAAAACGGTCAAGGTCGCTATCACATCACACCAGGAAATCTCGTTTCGGTCTGGTTCGAATCGCTCGATAATCTGGTCAATCAAATCTGCTCCAAATCGTTCCCTACCCGTAGACTTTGGCGGAGGCATGACCAAAAAATCATCATTCATCAGAAAAGACAGGATGTCTTCATTGATTGATCCCTGGATGGCGAGAAGACCGTCTCTATCGAAATCTTCTTGATAGTTGGTTGCTCTCCGAGTGGCTTCATTCATGAGTGCGACGCCCGGACCAGTATCGAAGGCAATCAAATCTTCTCTGGATTCCTTCTTGGGAAGCCAAGTAACGTTGGCCATTCCGCCAAGGTTCTGAAGAGCTCTTCGATGATCACGTGAAGAAAACATCAACCAATCAGGCCAGGAAACCAAAGGAGCTCCTTGACCGCCAGCCGCCATATCTCTACTTCTGAAGTCACTGATGACTGATGCCCCGGTGTATTCGGCTAGAGTTGCCGGATCACCCAACTGAAGAGTACTACCGCGATACTGGTCAGTTGGTGGTATATGCCAGAAAGTCTGACCGTGAGAACCAATAGCCCTTAGACTTGAAGAGTGAACACTAGCTGAATCACACAATTCACATACCACTGCTCCAAGTTTTTCGCCGAGGGAAGCATTCAGTTGACAGAGTGATTTCGGAGTCCCGTTCTCAATGGATTCATGCAAGCTATTCCTATATTCCTTATCGTAAGGCCTGCTCATAAAGGCAATCTGATTCCAATAAAAATCATCTGCGGTAGTGCCACCAATCTCGACCAAGGCAGCATCAATTCCGTCAAGAGATGTGCCGGACATAAGCCCCACAAAAAGATTTTTAGAATTCAACTCAAACGTCTCCCGGTTCGTATCGGTCAAAAACTTTTTTGACAAACCCCCCAGCTTCGTCCAACAAGCTCTTGGCTTGAGAGGGACCTATCCCTAAACGTCCCATCGTCAAAGCAATTTTAATATTGCCTTCGGCTCTATCAATCAAAGCCGAGGCATCAGCCTGATCCACCTCTAAAATTGTCACGACCATACGTTCAGCACGATCTCTCAATTTTTCACAATTAGATTGGAGATCGACCATAAAGTTTCCAAATACTTTCCCTGTCTTTACCATTGCCCCTGTACTAATCGTGTTCAAAACCATTTTCGTGGCTGTTCCAGCTTTCATGCGGGTCGACCCCGTAATCACTTCAGGTCCCACGAGTATGGCAACTACTATCTCATATTTTTTCAGAAATTCCTCAGTGGGAATTGTACATAGTAATAGGCCAGTTTTAGCACCTCTGTGACTTGCTCGATCCAATGCTCCATGTACGAAGGGGGTTGTCCCAGAGGCAGCAATTCCGAGGACAAAATCATTAGGGCCGACATTGCACATGTCCATCTCGGCAGCCCCCTTTCTGGGACTGTCCTCTTCCGACTCTTTGGAAGAAACGAGAGCTGCATACCCTCCCGCAATGATACCTTTCACAAGTTCGGGGTTTGACCCAAATGTTGGCGGCATCTCAGATGCATCCAACACACCCAATCTTCCAGACGTTCCTGCTCCCACATAAATCAACCGTCCTCCTGCCACAAACGCTTCTGTCACTAGGTCGATAGTCCTGGCTATTTCCATACGCTGACGGCTGACGGCTTCAGCTACCAGACGATCTTCTCTATTAATGAGATCAACCAGTTCCAGTGATGTAAATCCATCCATTTCGGAAGAGAGAGGATTTCTCTGCTCAGTCAGCCTGTCATCTAACATGACTCACTAATATTCTCCAGTTGCTTAAATGTGAAAACGTCAGTTTTTCTACTTGCGGTCCTACACCTAGTGAGACAAGCTAACGGGTACGTTTTTACTCCAGCAACTATAAAGCCCAAGGATAAGGTTTGAATTTACTAGAACGATCAAAAACCATCGCTGAGGACCTCGTGATAATTCGCCGTGACTTGCACCAGCACCCGGAACTTTCATTCCAGGAAACACGCACAGCCAGCATAGCTTCTGCGGAAATGGAGCGACTTGGTTTGAAGGTTAAAACGAGCGTCGGGAAAACAGGCGTGGTAGCTGACCTTGAAAACGGTGATGGACCCGTCATCTGCCTGAGAGCTGATATGGACGCTCTTCCTATCACTGAAGCGAACGACCATGAATTTGTGTCTCAAAACCCGGGAATCATGCACGCCTGTGGTCACGACGGGCACGTAGCTGGATTGATTGGAGCTGCTCGACTACTGACCGAAGAAAAACATTCAGGTTCACTGCCAAGCGGATCCATAAGATTTCTTTTCCAACCTTCTGAAGAATGCACCGATGAAGATGGTCTTAGTGGAGCGATGAGAATGGTCCAAGAAGGAGCCATGGAAGGAGTAACCGCGGTTGTCGGGCTTCACATCGGTGGGAATCTCCCGTCAGGAAAGCTTTTTTTTGCCTCAGGACCAATAATGGCTGGTGCAGAGGAAGTGACCGTTAACATCACGGGGAAGAGTAGTCATGCGGCACTTCCGAACAGTGGGATAGATGCCCTAGTCCTAGCTGCTCAAGGAATAGTCACGGCTCAACAAGGTGTATCTCGAAATCTATCACCAATGGATTCTGGAGTATTGACCTTTGGGACTATCCACGGAGGTACAGCAAGCAATGTTTTAGCCGATCTCGTCACCTTAGAGGGAACTATCAGATTTTTCTCTGAAGAAGTCAGAAAAAAACTGGAAGACCATCTATACAATTCATTTCGAATGTTGGAAACACTGGGGGCGCAGGTATCAATCGAACTTGGACCTCATTATCTGCCAGTGATAAACAACACTCAGATTACAAATTACCTGAAGGCAGCATCAGCAGACCTTATAGAAGAAGCAAATATTCTCCCTCTAAAACCTATGATGTTTGCAGAAGATTTTTCTTTTTTTTCTAGTGCAATTCCAGGATCCTTCTTTTGGCTTGGTGCTGCCCTTCCTGAACCTCGCATGCACCATTCGACCAACTTCGACTTTGACGAAACTTGCCTGCCCATCGGTGCAGCCACTCTAGCTGCAGGAGCAATAAAACTGCTCCATGAACTTGATTAAAATAGGATCACCTTCGATTGCTTCCCTAACCTTCGCCAAAACACTCGTGGAAATCAGATCCTCATTATAATCCATTCTGGTGTAAAACGAATTAAGTACGTACTCAGGATTGTAAAAGTACCCGACATCAATAGCACCCCGAGAATAATCAGTAAAATTCCAGAAGCCTTTTCTACAATAGGCAAGAATTTTCTAAACTTCGAGAAAGTACCTAAGAATGAGTCCAAAAGTAAGGCGGACAAAAGGAAAGGGATCGCGAGACCCATGGAATAAACAGACAGCAATGACACACCTGACCAGACAGATTCCTGTGTGCCGGCCAAGGTCAATATAGCACCCAGAACTGGACCTATACACGGGGTCCACCCTGCTCCGAAAGCAGCACCTACACCCAAGCTTCCCAGGTAACCACTCGGTTTATCCGCCATATGGAGCCTGCGTTCCTTCAATAACGCTGTAATCCTAAATATGCCAGTTAAGTGCAGTCCCAAAACCATGATGGCTAATCCACCAATACGAGCTATCCATACCTCATAGTGCCTTAGGAAAACCCCCAAGAAAGAAGCCGAAGCTCCAAGGATGATAAAAATGATACTGAAACCAGCAACGAAAAGCAGTGAATGAGTAAGGGTCGTCTTGCGATCCACTCCTTCTTGCATGTCTTCTAGAGAAACTCCAGTTACGAAGGAAAGGTAGCTCGGCACAAGTGGCAGGACACAGGGTGACAAGAAAGACAACACACCAGCAGAAAAAGCCACCAAGAAACCGACTGATTCATTCATTCATTGCTCCAACCGTTCGAAGAATTAAAGTTGATCACTTAGCCGTCGTCAGTGAAATAAAACTCCTAATCACTCAGACCCCAGTGATGATCGCCAATCAGCATAAAATGCTAGCTACAAACCACCTATATACCTTGGGAAAAAAACTAAATAACGCAGCTAAAACAATAGCAGCAAAGGAAACGACTCCCAAAACTGTAAGATCTTTCCTACTAAGAACACGCTAGCTAACTAATCCCTCTCCCCCAGAGACTCAAGGTTTCACCAAATGCGTCAATCTGCTCTTTCTACTGAAAGTTTCTCCATTTTTTGAGATTTTGTCCCTTCAGTTGTCAGTGTTCAGCCCGATTCATTGGTTCTGTTTATTTCATGGCTACCCAGTCTCACAGACCCCTATCACTTCACGAGCTAGAGCTTCCAGGCAAGAACACTTCTGAAGAGAACGCCAAGTCAACCAGGAAACTTTTCTCTAGCTCTTCGGCGAGTGATCTGTCTAGGACGCCAACATCGATCTCCCAATTCCTAAGAAGACTCCAAGTATTCAAGTTGCTTGACCCAATCCTACACCACAAGCCGTCAGCAACCGTGCTTTTGGCATGGATCATGTTTCCTTGCCATTCGAATAAGCGGACTCCTTTTTCTAACAAATGACGGTACCCAACACGCGAATAACTGGCCAATAGTGGCCAGTTATTATTTGCTGGGACTAATACTCTAACATCCACTCCCGCAGAGGCGGCTGATACTAGCGCTTCAGCTATTGCTCCTGGAGCGACAAAGTAGGGATCAGTGATCCACAATTTTTCCCTAGCAACTGAAGCAATCAAAGCCATGGTCCTTAGAACCCTACTTTTCCCAGGCTCACCCTCGATAAGCCAAACAGAAATCTCACCTTCGGTGCCAGGTTCTTCTTCTAGTATATCCAAGGGCATGGTACCTCCTGCCTTACTCCACGTCCGCCCAAAAATCTTGTTAGCACTGACAGCAGCAGGTCCCTTGATCATAATTCCCGTATCTCGCCAAGGGGGGATATTGTCTTTCCCCATCCATTCTTGGCCAATACAAAACCCTCCACTAAATACCACCCTGCCATCTATAACAACAAGCTTACGGTGGTCTCTCTGAAGCATATAATAGAGATTTTTTAAAGAAGGCCTATTAAAGCTTCTGACCTCTACTCCAGCACTGCGAAAAGGTTTCCAAAAAGCAGCTGGAGTGGCCCAGCAACCCACCCAATCATAAAGAACTCGAACTTGAACGCCTTCTAGAGATTTTGAGATCAAGAGGTCTCTGAATTTGATCCCTAACGAATCGTCCCTGACAATATAATTCTCAAAATGGATGTATTTTGTTGCAGTTTTAATAGCTTGCATCCAAGCCTCAAATGCACTCGGTCCATCGGTTTGCAACTCTATCGTATTACCAGGTATTTCGTTGGCTCCAGAACTTCTTTCAAGTATCCCTTTAGCGAACTCATACTCCATGGATATTCCCCTGAGATCCGCCTCTATTGAACCAGCTTTCCTGTGGATTCCAAATGGTATCCTATAAGTTTATAAACCAATTTAGCCGCCAGAAAATCTGCTGCATGCGCGTCAGGGGTTGGAGCCAGCTCCACCACATCACAGCCCACCACAGTTCTTTCTCTAAAAACGGATCGCAACAGTTTGAGAGTACGATACCAATCTCCCCCACCTGGCTCTGGAGTTCCAGTAGAAGGCATCAAGGAAGGGTCAAAATAATCGACATCAAAAGTTATATAGACTGGATCGCCCAAAGAATCCATTACTCGATTTATCCAGCTTTCATCCGCCCACATCTCATCCGCCCACACTACTGTGATATTATCGTCCATCTCTGCAATGCAAACTTCATCCTGGGCAGCCCCCCTGATGCCAACCGATACAATATCTACAGATTCTCTAACCCGAGACATCACACAAGCATGACTATACCGCGAACCATCGAATTCAGGCCGTAGATCGAGGTGAGCATCCAACTGAAGAACGCTTATTCTCCCATGGCGGTTGACTTGACTAAGAATTGCCGGCCCAGAAACCGAATGCTCACCTCCCAGCATCACCAAGAACCGGTCATCTATGGCCTCCAGAATCTTTGCGTATGCCATCTGGAGTTCATCCATTGCCGCCCTACTGGAATCTCGAGTTAGTTCCAATCCTGGCAACGTATGGATGCCTAATGAAGAGGGATTCGATTTTAATTCTTGGTCATACAATTCCATATACTTCGAGGATTCGATGATGGCTCTCGGGCCACCTGCAGCTCCAGCACCGTAGCTAGTAGTCGCCTCGTATGGAACTGGTAAAATGACTGCTTGAGCAGTTTTTAGGTCTGATCTTTCCTCGTCCAACCCCAAAAATGTGTATGGAAGTTCCCAAGGAAGTCCTTTGAGGTCCAGAGGGATTTCCATCGTTTTTTCAAAATTTTCACTCCGCGGAAAACCTCTTCCTGGGACTTTTTTTGAACGTCTGTTAGGCATTTCTAGAGAGTGTCGATAGGACAAGTGATCCCATCTTGATCTATTTCGGTCCCAGCGTTAACGCACTCTAAGCACAGGCCATACATTTCTAATTTATGTTTGGTAATATAAAACCCATGAGTTTTGGCAAGGGATTTTTCTACAGTGTCTAGATCAGGGTTCTTAAACTCAACAACTCGGGCACAGTTGATACAAATAAGATGATCGTGATTAGGTTCGGAAGACAAACGATGTTCGTAACGCTTAAAGCCTTCTCCGAAATCGTGCTCTGCTACTAGTTCGCTTTTGACAAGCAGCTCCAGTGTTCGATAAACAGTAGCTTTCCCTGCACCGGCACCCTCCTTCCGAACAAGATCTACTATTTCCTCCACTGAGAGGTGCTCATCCGACCCAAAGACAGTCCTTGCTACTGCTTCTCTCTGAGGAGTCACTGGCAACCGGTTTTCACGTAGGTAGCGCCCAAATAGCTGGACAAACAGCGAAGGGTTCGGACTAGTGATCACAGTTCGACAACTTCCATCAGTTTAGCCTCCAAGGCTGTTAACAATGTTTGAAATTTCTCATTCCTACCTTCTATCATATATGTTTTGGGACTGCCAAGGTCAATCTTACTCCTTTTCACCACCCCCGCCATTACTCGAGGTAAACTATCTACTGGGGCTTCTCCTTCTTCGGAGATCTGGGCGTCCAAAGAAATGCTGGCTCCTTCTCGGCGAGCCGAGTATCTTGCCGTATACAACAGTCGAGAAGCCCCTTCTGTATAGCAGCCAATCGCTATCAACCCCCATTCCTTCCTCTTGTTTATCAGAGGAGGAAAAATCCAAAGAGTTTCCATTGTCTCTGTTTTCAACTGCCTAGATATTTTGAGCAACATCTGAGGAATAGCTTCGGGTACACCTGGCCCTGAATCGCTTTTTAATGAGGTTTTATTCTGAATTGCCATAGTGACCTATGTTACTTCAAAATCCCGGAAACTTCCACTACTTCTCGGACTGCTTCGATAACAGATTGCTTTACTTCTTCCATGGAGCCTTTTATCAGAGCGCCCGATGCCGCATTGTGGCCTCCTCCTCCAAATTTCCTGGCCACGGTATTCACATTTATCAGGCCATTTGATCTTAAGGACACCTTGATTGCATTCCTGGAAACTTTGCGAAATAGAATACCAACTTCAATTCCGATGATGAATCGAGGATAATCTACAAAACCCTCAAGGCTCTCCGGGGTTGCTCCCAAAGTATCATAGGCTTTTTCTGAAACCACCATCCAAGCAGTTTTATAGGCTTCATCAAGATCCAGACTGGCAAGACTACTTTGCAACAGCTGAAGCCGCGTTTTGGAGTAACTTCCAAAGAGCCTGCGATAGACCTTTCCCGGATCAACACCCCTATCAACAAGTTCTGCAGCAATTCTAAGGCTATGAGGATTTGTATTCCCAAACTTGAAAAACCCGGTATCACTAACGACTGCTACATATACTCCAAGATCACTGGTTTTGGACCAAGGCCCCCCCGCTTTTTCAATAAGATCGTAAACCAATTCACCTGTCGAGCTAGCTGTTGTATCCCTCAGAGACAGACCTCTAATGGGATTCTGTCCTATCGGATGGTGATCGATAACAACCGTTGGAAGCCCTCTCACTAATGGCTCAACCTTTCCAATCCTTGGGTTTTCTCCTGTGTCCAAAACGACAACCAGATCTGCTCCATCACATAATTCTCTCGCTCCTGGAGAATCTGCCTCTGCTACCCAGGATTCATCTGGTAGCAAGAACTTAAAGTTTTCAGGAAAAGGAGTCGGATTGACGATGAACGTTTCCGTGCCTTGCGACCTGAGCCATGAGGCCAGAGCAACCTGTGAACCACATCCGTCGCCGTCAGCATTTTTATGAGTTGTGAGAACAACAAGATCTTTCCCCTGCAGCTCGTTTAGGACTTGTTCAACAGATTCTGACCGTAGCTCATTGTTTTTTGTTGTCATGAAGAACCCATTTATAAGGATAAAGTGACTATTTCCTGATCTTAGCCCAAGTCGAAGCGAGGTGGACAATTCTAGACGATTCAACTCCCCGGACTTGTGAAAACTCCAATGCAGCAAGAAGAGATTTGGGGTCATTGGAGTGTCTCTCCACTTCTACATAGGCCCTTCCAACCTCGCCCACTGTATGTGCGTCTGACCCAGCACCTCTCAGCTTTGAACAGCTATCCGCCAACTCTTCCGCCAAAGAATTTAATGTCACAGGATGAAGGCGAGAATTAAATACTTCTACTATATCAACGAGTTTTCCCATCTCTTTGGCGTAACGACCAGAGCCTCCCTTCCCTCTGGCATAGGGATGAGGAAGGTACGAGATACCGCCTTGCTCTTTGATTATCGAACAAGTCTTCCTTAAGCTAGTGCCCTTTGGGATTTCTTCACTCAAATACAGACCTATCAGATCCACACCTTCGCTAGTCTTTACTTCCTCTCCCGGAATAATCTCTTCAGGAAAATCCTTAGCCATTTCTAAGGATATCCCAAGCCTATTGTGGTCCGTAATGGCAATTCTTCCAATACCTTTTCTTTTAGCTTCCTTTAGTAGTTCCGCGGGATCAGACCGACAATCGAACGAATCGCGTGAATGCATATGCATATCAATCTTCAACCTACTTGACTCTAGGCCTTTCAAATTCTTTGCCGACTTAGTGACCCGTCTAAGAACATCCAGAGATTCCGATCTCAACTCAACCAACCCTAAGTCATTCTGGATGGTATAGTCGGCAAGCTCTTCTTTTAGGCCAGATTCGATTTGATTGGCCATGATCTGACGAGAGTCTTCGGGGGCTAGATTTCTTTCTTCCTGCAAACGCAATATCCTAGTATTTTCCGGTGCACTTACAACGATAGACAAGTCAAATCCATCCTGCAGATCAGCCTCAAATAATAGTGGTACCTCAGACACTGATATAGGGGAAATATCAAACTGGTGTTCCTTCATCCAACGATCCCTTAAAATACGGATTCTAGGATGGATGATACTCTCCAGTCTTTTCCGAGCATCTTTATCCTTAAATACCAGTGAGCCCAGTGCCTTGCGATTTAAAGAACCATCGGAGTCAAGTACCGACTCTCCAAACACATCAATCACTTCTCGCAAACCAGAGCTTCCTGGTTTGACCGCTTGGCGAGCTAACTCGTCAGCACTGACAAAGGGGACTCCCTCTTCCACAAGAAATTTAGCCACAGTGGATTTTCCAGAGCCAATATTCCCAGTCAGAGCCACACTTATACTTTCTGGTATTCTATAGCTACGTCTAGTGAAACGCTTATACACAAAGACACCGATAAGGATCAGTATAGCGAGCACCGCAGTCCACTCAGTCCCTAGCGAATCAGTACCCATCTGCCATCCTCGCGCAGTGGTATAAGCGATAGCAAAAGCGACTACAGCCCAAACAGCAACGCCAAGAAAATCAAACAATAGAAAACGCCTGTAACTAAGAGAAGTCGAACCGGCAAAAAGAGGGCTCACCGTCCGTGCAAATGGGATCAACCTAGCGACAACAATCGAATAACCGGAGTGTTTTTCGAATAATTCCGCTACCCGCAATCTTTGTTGCGCAGCCAGTCGAGATAACTTTCCGCCGCCTTTCCCACTGGGAAGCCCCCACCGACCTATAGCGAATCCCACTGAATCACCGAGTAAGGCTCCTATAATAGCGGCTGCAACTATACTTCTCAGGGGAACATGACCTTGCATGGCAAGGGTCGTTGCTAAGATCAATGTTGGTTCGGTTGGCAATACTAAGCCAACGATTAATGCTGTCTCCATCATCGCCATCAGACCAACCAACCAAGGCCCATAGATTATTATGTTGGGACCAATCCAGTCCATCACAAAACTATTCAGGATGCTCTCCTAGAAGATTCGCTTATTCCAACGCTGCCCTTTAGCGCCATTCTCCGTAGGGCTGCCGACCACTTTATGTAACGTTCCAGTTCCTGCAGGCGTGGTTTGATTTTCAAGTCACCATAAGCAGTCTCAAAGCGCCACTTTAAGTATCTCAGGGAAGGAACAGGAAGGAACGGGAAACGACGATACCATCTATTTCTTCGAAAAACCCATAGTGTTTCCAACAAAAGGGGAATCAAAAAAGGTTTTCGAATCGCCAGTTCAACAAAAAGTCTGTAGGTCGAGCCCAAAAACACCTCCGAGGCAGAACTCATCACTCAAGGTGAGATCAGCAAATAAGTTATGGGAAAGCTTATCGATTAAGTCTAGCCGTGACACTCAACTAATTCAACGCTACCTAAAACTCCCCTCATTTCCTATTGTATCAGGCCAGCTTATTTTTTCTATGATCAAACAGGAGAATCGCTTTGCCGAATCGTTTAATCGATGAGATCAGCCCCTACCTTCTGCAACACAGCACTAATCCAGTTGATTGGTATCCTTGGGGCAAGGAAGCACTGGACGCTGCCAAGGAACGAGATGTTCCTATACTCCTCTCCGTAGGTTATTCCGCCTGTCACTGGTGTCACGTCATGGAAAAAGAATCATTCGAAATCCCTGAGGTTGCAAAGATCATGAACTCGGGATTCGTAAATATTAAAGTCGACCGCGAAGAACGCCCTGACATAGATTCTATTTACATGAAAGCTGTGCAAACAATGACTGGTCAAGGGGGGTGGCCGTTAACCGCCTTTCTGACACCCAGTGGACAACCTTTTTATGGGGGAACTTATTTTCCACCACAACCTCGTCACGGCCTGCCTTCTTTTACACAAATTCTAGACGCGATTCAGTCGGCCTATACAGAGAAAAAAGAGGCCGTATTCCAAAACGCTTCAGAAATACAACAACTCTTAGAGCAAAATGTGTTGAAAAAAAGCCCGCAAGAGATTGCCGAAACTTTGAGTCACACGGAGGGACAGAATCTGATTGACCACTCTCTGGCATTCTTAGCCACTCGCTTTGATCCCATACATGGTGGCTTCGGCCCAGCCCCCAAATTCCCTCAACCAGTCGTACTCGAATTTCTCCTTCAGAATTATTCCCACAGCCACAGCAGTAAAACCCTCAATATGGTTGAGCATACTCTCACAAAAATGGCAGAAGGGGGAATTCAGGACCATCTAGGAAACGGCTTCCATCGATATTCCGTAGATTCACAATGGTTGGTCCCCCACTTTGAGAAAATGCTCTACGACAATGCTCTGCTCTCTCGGTTATACCTACATGCATTCCAACTGACCTCGAATCAAGAATTCAAAACAACAGCTGAACGAACGCTGGATCATATCGTGCAGGACATGAGCTCTCCAGAAGGTGGATTCTACTCAGCATTAGATGCTGATTCAGAAGGTGAAGAAGGAACCTTTTATATTTGGACCAAAACTGAAATCTATAAAATCTTAGGAGACACCTTGGCCTCCCTCTTCACGAGCTACTACGGAGTGAGTGATATGGGAAATTTTGAAGGTAAAAATGTGCTATATATCTCTCAAGACTTAAAAAATATTGCCGAAAAAGAAGGACTAGAATATAACGAGCTCCAGCAGCAACTCGAAAAAGCTAGAGAGCTGTTGTTCCAAGTCAGGGAATCAAGAGAGAAACCTTTCAGGGACGATAAAATCTTGTCGGGATGGAACGGTATGGCCATCCGTGCACTGGCCGAAGCGGGAGGAGCACTAGACAACGACACTTATCTAAAATCCGCGATTAAAGCTCTCAACTTCATATTTTCCAAAATGCGAAAAAACGATCGACTTCTTCATTGCTATAAAGATGGCAAAACTTCTGGCTACGGATTTCTAGAAGACTACGCAGCCATTGGGAACGCAGCTGTGGCCGTCTATGAAGCTACGTTAGAGCCCCATTGGCTTGATGAAATCAAATGGGTCACAGATAAAATCATTGAGCTGTTCTGGGACCAAGAAAAACGAATTTTCTTTGATGGTCCAGTCGACGGCGAAATCCTCATCGTCAGGCCACGTGATATAATGGATAATGCCACACCTTCAGGAAATTCTTTAGCTGTAGATCTCCTTCTCAAAACCTCTCAGCTCTTCGGAAATGACTACCACAGAGAAATATCGGAATGTGTTTTAGATAGAGAGACTCCCTTGATGACACAATTCCCTTCTGGATTCGGTAGGTTGCTCACCGTATTGGATCGCAGCCTGTTACCAAAGACTACTGTAGCCATCTTTGGAGACCAAGAAAATGTGATGACTAAAAAATTGCTCAAGATCTTACTTTCTTTCTATAACCCGAGTCGCACCATAGCAGGAAAAGGTACTCATCAGATTTTAGAACATCAGGTGCCGTTCTTACAGAGAGGAACGGCTAACCCAACTCGTCCTGAAGTTCAAATCTGCAACGAACACAGTTGCAGACCGCTAGTTAGCGATCTTGAGTCCCTAAAGAAACAACTCCAATTCGAGTAGATACTCCTCTCGAGAAGAAGTTGGGGCTATACTAGGGCAGGTTCACAGCATCACATTTTTCTGGACGAAATTGAGCGGATGGAAAAAATACGGACAGATATCGCAAGTAATTTGGATTTGCCAAAGCTGGAACCTTCGCAATTGATCCAAGCCTACCGGACCATGCGAACAGCTCGATGTCTGGACCATAAAGAGCTCAAACTAAAACGACAGAATAAAAATTTTTTTCAGATATCTGGAGCAGGACACGAAGCAATACAAGTAGCTATGGGCTTCCATTTGAGGCCTTCTTACGACTGGTTCTATCTCTATTATCGAGACCGTGCACTGGCCTTAAGTCTAGGTCAAACTCCCCTGGACCATCTCTTGGCTTCTGTAGCGGCGGAGGCTGATCCCAATAGTGCCGGGCGGCAAATGCCCAATCACTGGACAGATTTTCGCCTGAATATTGTCAGTCCTTCTTCTGCCACTGGAACTCAGTTTCTACATGCTGTTGGTGCCGCCGAATCCAGTCTGCGTGCTATGGGAATCCCGGAGATAAATACCGAAGAACAGGGGTTTTATGAAGACGAAATCGTCCTTGTATGTGCTGGAGAAGGGGCTACTTCAGAAGGAGAATTTTGGGAGTCGATGAACACAGCCTGCAATCTCAAACTTCCCATTGTCTTTTTGATTCAAGACAATGAATACGCCATTTCAGTTCCAGTGGAAGTCAACACAGCAGGCGGCAGCATCTCCAAACTTCTAGGTAGTTTTCCGAATCTACTAATTCAGGAATGTGACGGAACCGATTTTTCTGAAAGCTATAGGGTGTGTGCAGAAGCAATCACCTATTGTCGAGAACGTAAGGGTCCGAGCTTAATTCATGCTCATACTGTCAGACCCTACTCACACTCTGATTCCGATGACCAAAGAACTTATCGGTCAAATCAAGAACAAGAAGAAGAAAGAGATAATGACCCCATTCTAAAAATGAAAAACTTTTTGATAATGGCCAACTTGTCTAATGAAGAGGATTTAGATGCTATAGATGCCGAAATTACAAAGGCCATTGACCAAGACGCTGATGAAGCATTGACACATGCACAACCACCTGCTGACACAGCAACACGGCATATCTACTCGGAAGACGTTGATCCCACCAGCTCTCTTTTTGATTCCGAAAACTTCCCCGAATACCTTGATGATCGAGAGCTCACAGTAGTCGACCTCATCAATGCATGCCTATCCGATGAGCTAGAACGCAACCCTCAAATGGTCGTTTTCGGTCAAGACGTAGCAGACGCTTCCAGAGAAGAATCCTTGGAGGAAGTAACCGGGAAGGGCGGTGTTTTTAAAGTAACTCATGGTCTGCAAAGTAAATTCGGGAAAGATCGGGTTTTCAATTCACCTCTCGCCGAAGCCAACATCGTGGGAAGAGCTATTGGGATGGCCCACAGAGGATTCAAGCCAGTGGTTGAAATTCAGTTTTTCGACTATATATGGCCTGCTTTCATGCAAATAAGAAATGAAGCCGCTACCATGAGATATCGGAGCGCTGGTATGTTTTCTGCCCCCATAGTCATTAGAGTTCCCTATGGGGGATATCTTCGAGGAGGAGGCATATACCATTCCCAGACAGGGGAAACCTTATTTACTCATACTCCAGGACTTCGAGTAGTTCTTCCATCCAATGCTTCTGATGCAAACGGTCTCCTCCGAACAGCCATTCGCTGTGAGGACCCAGTTATTTTTTTGGAACACAAACATCTCTATCGACAAATTCATAATAAAGGCAGATACCCAGGGAAAAATTTCATGATTCCCTTCGGAAAAGCTCGACTGATTAGAAAAGGCACTGATATTACAGTCATTGCCTGCGGAGCACTTGTAAGGAAATCTCTAGAGGCAGCTGCAATAGCCTCTGATCACCATGGCATAGAGTGTGAAGTATTAGATCTGAGGACGTTGTCCCCACTCGATATGGATTCCATCGCCAGTTCGGTTCAAAAAACTCATAAAGTTTTGATCGCACATGAAGACTCATTGTCTTGGGGAATAGGGTCCGAAATAGCCGCCCGTATCGCCGACTCTCTCTTTCCCTGGTTAGATGGACCAGTCAAGAGAGTGGCTTCTAAGGACACCTGGGTGGCCTATGCGCCCAGTCTAGAAAACGAAATCCTACCCCAAACTTCAGACGTTCTGGACGGAATATTAAGCCTACAACAGTTCTAGGGAAAACTTAATCCTAATATTTGGGTAGATCGGGATCGACTTCGTCAATCCACCCAAGAATCCCAAATTTTAGATTATATAATCCTGAAAATCCACTATCAGACAGAATGTTGGCCGCCTTAGCACTTCTCACTCCACTCCTGCAATGAACAACGATTTCTCTATCTCTAGGGATTTCTGATATCCTCTCTTGTAGCTCCCCTAAGGGGATTAGATAGGCTCCAAATTTAGAAAGATTGACGATATCCCATTCGAAAACCTCTCTGACATCTAGTACAAAAGGAGGAGTGTCGCTTTTTAGACGATCCCTAAGTTGTATCGGTCCGATCTCACCAAAATTTTCCAAAGGACTCTCTTGGCCTTGGGACTGAGCTGATTCAATCCCACAGAATACATCGTAATCAATGAGTTTTGTTTGGGTCGGATCATCTCCACAAACAGGGCAATCTGGGTTGCGTCTAATCTTCATCTCGCGCCATTTTAGCTCCAGAGCATCGAAAATCAGTAGTCGTCCCACAAGACTTTCCCCTTGCTTTAGAACTATTTTAATCACTTCAAGGGCTTGGAGAGATCCTATAATTCCAGGCAACACACCTAGGACTCCTGCCTCGGCACAACTCGGAACCATACCTGGTGGCGGAGGTTCCCTGAATAAGCATCTATAGCAAGGGCCGTCATCTTTTCCGAATACAGAAACCTGCCCTTCCCACCGAAAAATTGATCCGTAAACATTCGGTTTGCCTAAAAGGACACACGCATCATTCACAAGATACCGCGTCGGAAAATTATCTGTCCCATCAACTATCACATCATAGTTCTCTAAAATTTCCAAAGCATTCTGCGAATCTAACCTACATGGGTGTGAAATCACTTCGACATGAGGATTCACACTGGAGATTCGCCGATGAGCAGACTCCAATTTCGACTTACCTATATCTTCAGTTCCGTAGAGAATCTGTCTCTGCAAGTTAGTCACATCTACTTGATCAAAATCGACAATGCCGAGAGTCCCTACTCCTGCAGCTGCAAGATATAGAGCCAGGGGCGATCCCAGCCCTCCAGCTCCCACGACTAGAACACGCGATTCCTTCAGAAGCACCTGACCTTCCTTTCCTACTTCGGGAAGTGTTAAATGCCTGGCATACCTGCTGAGTTCCTTCGAACTAAGTTCAGGCTTCCCCAAGTTGCACTCCTATTCAAAATAGCTGGTTTAATTCAGTCTCAAATAACGACTGCCGCCTATTGCAGTGATCCCAAATGCTTCTGCTTCAGTGGCAAGATCTGCCACTTCTGCATCAGGCAGACCTGAGGTCAATCCTACATCAGCAAGTTGCGTAAACAAATACTGATACTGCATAGGAATATTTAAAGTACTCCTGTCTTGCCAAATTTCTCGGTCTCTAATGCCTCGATAGGAATAGGTTTCCCTGACCAAGCTCAAGTTCCTTTCCAAATCAAACCACTCAGCACCCATGCGTTCGCTCGCTCGAACTAGACCGTCATCGCTAGTCTCTTCCTCTAGGTCACGCATCACCAACTTGGTTGCAAGGCCATGCCGGACCCCCCACTTCTCCAAACCAATTTCTCTCAGCAAACCAGCGGAACTAGCAAAATAAATCGGTCTCTCCTGAATTGCATCGCGTATAAAACTGAGAGCAAATCTAGGCCCTCTGGCAAGAAATGAGCCTGATGGATAAACAACTTGGACTCCATCAATGAGAATCCCCAGATCCTGCTGTATACTGCCCGATCCGACTGCATCCATCATCTCATCTGTTGCAGACGAAATAGGGTTGCTAGGAACTGGGCTGACTTTGTAGTAGTCGGTACTAAATTTAGGATCGAATGAAAATTGCACCTCTGGTTCAGTTTTATCCCTGATCTGCTTGGGATACCAATCGGTATATAAATACTGTACAACAATTACAGTTACATCTTTGCGAACTCCTTCTACTTCCTGGATATACCACAGGGGAAATGTGTCATTGTCTCCATTAGTAAATATAACCCCATAGGGTTCTACACTCATCAGTAAATCGTACGCCCAATCTCTAGCAGCATAATCATCCGAACGATCAGCCCACTTCCAATTCGATGCTAATGGAATCAGAGCTATCATAAAAATTGGTAATGCTTTTAGCTTCCAATTGCCTGAATTTCTATTCTTCATTAAACCTGAACAGATCCCTGACAGACCCAATCCAGCCAAGTTGCCCCAAAGCATGAAACCAGCTAAAAAGAAATAATCTCTTTCTCGGACTTCATGAGCGGACCTTTGAGCAATATCAGAAGCTAAGGAAAACCCGTATTTGAAGTTCAAATAAAGAACTAGGCCCACGGTTAAAGTGCCCGCGAGTACCGTCAGGTAGTAAAAAATTGCTCTGTCCGTCTTCCACAATACCGAGAATCCAACCAAACCCAAAATCAAGAAAAGGAAAGTGAAAAGCAAACGCCCTCCACCTGGTTGTTCACTAAGGTCGGCTCCTCGAGCCCATTGCCAATCGAAGTACTGAAAATAATTAAATAACTGATGACTTATCGGAGCTTGGCGTTCTGACACCGCCGGTTTTCCATACTGCGCTCTACTCAAAGTCTGAGCTAAGGCAGGGCAACCCGCCTTACCATTAGTATAAATCGCAACGGTGGCTCCGCTGATGGATTCGCAAATAGGGTCGCCCTCGTTAATCGCGGGGTTCTGACTTGCCCTGATCGGCAAGAAAGCGTTGAAGGATAGACCCACTAACACCAGAAGAACTGCACGAACCAAGAATCTTCTATTAATCAGGACTGCAGGACTTACTGCCAAAACGAATACAGCTAATGCGGGAACTGGCAAAACAGACATCAAGTGATTTGTTGACCCCAACACCATCAAGTATCCTGCAGCCAATAGCGACCTTTGACCGACTATACTATCTCGGTTGTCATACCAACGTAATGCGAGCCAACTAACGGCCGCGATTACTGCTACACTAACCGTATACACTTTTTCATTTACATTGGATTGATTCCAGACTGTGTAGGCTGTAGCTCCCATTATCGCCCCCGACACAGCACCCATTGAAGCCAACCAATGCTTGTCGGAAAATCTGGAGAGAATTCGATGACTGATCAGAAAAAAGAAACCAGTTGCAACTGAACTAGTAAACGCAGCAAACAGATTTACACTGACTGCTACAGAGAGACCTAAAGGCGTCAATAAGAGGATCCATACGCGAGCCAAGGTGACGAATAATGGATTTCCAGGTGGGTGAGGAATCCCCAATCCATAACCTGTTGCTATATACTCAGAAGCATCCCACCAGGAAGTAGTCGGAGCAAGAGTTATTGCATATAGCGCAAACACAGCCAGGCTCACTAACATACTTGATCTGTAGGGTGGTCTATAACCGCTCATTTGAGTTCCTCACAAGAATTACTCAAGTAAAATCGTCACCTCTTCACCGATTACACCTTATAACTTACACAGTTTAGTCAAATCCCAAACCATCTCACACTAGACTACTTTAATACATGACCGTAAGCACTTTGTGCACACCTAGCGCTATCCGCAAGTACCAGCTTAAGTTTGACGATCATGTCTACGACTAGAACATTAAAAGCTATCAGAGGTTGGATTTCTCCAACCACCCGTGTGGAAGAAGAGGAGTTGTTGTTGCAACATGGAGATTTGGAGTTCGCTGCATCGCTCCTCACTCCCAGAAGTAGGACTAAACAATTCCCCACTTGGATCGTTCTGCACGGGCTGACCCCATCAGGAAGATTCCATCCTACCCTAGTACAATTCAGTCGAGCATTAGCTTCTTCAGGGGCTGCAGTAATAGTGCCCGAGATCCCAGAGTGGACCAGACTGGAACTGAAACCTGAAGTCACCATTCCTACTATTAGAGCGACTCTCAAGGCTCTCAAAGACCATCCCCTTACTAATCAAGGCCCTTATGGGCTGATAGGTTTTTCATTCGGAGCGCCTCAAGCATTGATCGCCACGACAAAGCCTGACATCGCAAACCAACTGGCTGGAGTAGTTAGCTGGGGTGGCTATTCAGATATGGGTCGCATCCTAAAGTTTCAAATGACTGGTCAACACGAATGGGAAGGAAAACAATACCGATTAGATCCTGACCCCTATGCTCGGTGGATTATTGCGGGCAATTACTTGCCGCTTGTACCCGAATTTAAAGATGCCCAGGATGTTGCCGATGCGCTTCTTCATTTAGCGGTTGAAGCAGGCAACCGTCAGGTACCTGCCTCGAGTCCATCCTACGACACATTGCTGACAAAACTCGCGGCAAAGATATCACCCGATCGAAAAGAGCTCTTTGAGCTTTTCGCCCCTCGTTCAGACCAAGAAATAGATATTGCTGCAGCTTCTCAGATGGCAACCCGGCTAACAGAGTCTGCCACAAAAGTTACACCGCTACTTAACCCTGCTCCCTATCTGTCAGAAGTTTTATCGGAAGTACATCTTTTCCATGGCCGAACGGATTCTCTCATCCCCTATACCGAGACCTTACTGGCAAACACTCTCCTGCCTCGCGACAAAATCGTTAGCTCCACAATCACTGGACTATTTGAGCACTCGGAACGCGGCAACCGCCTCACTTCCGTCTTCCAAGAAATCGCTGAAGCAACCAATCTGATTCGTGCTCTGAGCCGCGTCCTTAGCATTGTCTAAACGAAACAACGAGTCTTCTCCAAAAACTCGATCTTTTATATAAAGCCTAAAGTAATCCAGGAATGATCCTGTGCTTTACCCTTCGCATATAATCAGCGTATCCGTCTAGATCTCTCTTTAATGTGCTTTCTTCGATTAGAATTCTTGGCCACAATGCAAGCATCAATATCCCTGTTCCAAAACTTGCCATCATCATACTTCCCAGCCAAAGAGCCGCACCACAAAACCAGATTAAAAAACTGGTATAAAGCGGATGCCTCACCCAACCATACAAACCGGTATCCACTAACACATGCCCCCTATCTTCCTGGATACTCACAACGGGTTGTGCAAATTCATTTTGGACCAAGGTTACAAACATTAAAATCAAGCCGACTTGAGCCAGCCCAAGACCTACCAGGCGCGGCAAAAGAGTTGGTTCAGTGAGAGCATGCAGGTAAAACACGTCTGTCGGAATGAATGAGAGTGCGGTAAGGCCAGCTAAGGAGAGAACAGCTGTAGCCATCTTATCTTGTGCTGGCTGAGATGGGGATGTCACTATCAACCTTGCTTCCATACTCTTCGGATAATAGACGCAAAGATAAAGACAACCTAAGAATATCCCGACAGAATATAGCCCCAAGAAGGCCATGCCCTCTTCCCACAGCCAACTTGCCTCAGTCGCCAAAAGCTTGGCTGGCAGTAAAAGACAAACGCTGACCAAGCCAATATTCAACAAACACCCAACCATGGTTCGTTTGAACAGCATTCTACAAATCTACCAAGACCCCAGACTCCAGACTTTCAGCTTGCTCTAAGATAGCACCAGCTACAGCAACATCCTGGACGGCATTGCCTACTGATTTAAACAGCGTGATTTCTTCTGGATTCTCTCTTCCAGGACGACTCTTGTTCACCAATTCACCTAGTTCGGCATGTATTTTATTTAGGTCAAACACTCCCTCATCGATCGCTTGCGTGAGATCTCCCGCTTCTACCATTACCGTATCCCTATAGTCCACTACGACTTTGGCTTTGGATACCAAATCCCCGTCTAACTCTCTCATCTCAGGAGTAAATGCTCCGATTGCGTTCACATGTGTTCCAGGACCGAGGACCGAACCTGGAAATACCGGCTCAAGACTGTCGGTCGCTGTAATAACCACCTGCGCTCCCTCAACTGCCTCTCTGGAATCTTCCATCACAGTCACATGAGCTCCCTCTATCTCACCTGCAAATACCTCCGCACTTTCCAAAGACTTATCTACGATCCTGATTTCCTCGATCGCACGGACTGTCCGCACTGCTTCGACCTGGGTTCTCGCCTGCGCTCCTGCTCCGAAAACTGTCAAAACGGCTGCATCTGGCAAAGCCAAAATGTCGGTCGCCAAACCACTGGCTGCTCCAGTTCGCAGTGCTGTAAGATAACTTCCGTCCATCAACGCCCGAACTTCTCCTGTCTCGCTATCCAAAACTAGAACAACACCTTGAATCACGGGAAATCCAGATTTCCGATTCTCTGGGAATACCGTGACAATTTTTGCCGCCAGATGTCCCCCTTCTGGAAGAAAGCCAGGCATATAAAGACTGACCCCCGCGTCCACGTTCACAGAAATTCTTTCAGGCACTATGGCTGTTCCTTCAGAAAGTTGTGTAAAAGCTGATTTCATTGAGTTGATTGCTTGAGCCATAGAAAAGCACTTGCGGATATCCGTTGCTTTCAAAATCCTAACTCTCATAATTCCCACCGCTGTTCAGGGATGACGCCATCATACTTTATAGCATATCCAACCTCTAACTAGCAAACCACCTTACGGTCACAATCACGT
>JAPKDG010000040.1 GCA_028822645.1 Longimicrobiales bacterium
CTTCGACCTTTGAAATGAAGACAATGGAACAATGCTGAATTGAATACTCTAACAATTTCCATCTTTTATCAACGGATAAAAATATTTTTCGGTATGAACCCTGAAACGACTTGGGTAAGATCTACCACTTCACTGATTCGTAGATCCAAGGCAATACTGGATAACGACAGAGCAGCATCTGGAGCTAAGCCCATTTCTTCAACTAAGAAATTGACAGCTTCACTCGTTGCTTTTACTGCAGCTCTGTCTAGATCCAAATCTATACCCATAAATATGTAGTGTGTGTCATTCTCTGCCCTAGGTCCGTTCGCCTGTTTGTTACGATGAAGTACAAATTTAAAAGTTCCGGTCATGGATTGCTCTATAGCCGTGCCACTAACTTCGCCATCGCCCTGTACTCCGTGCGGATCACCAACATAGAAGAGGCCACCAGGTTGTAGCACTGGAAGATAAAGAGTGGCTCCTTTCTTTAAATCTTTGACATCAAGGTTCCCTCCAAATTTTCCAGGAGGTCTTGACCCTTGAACACCCGAGTCAGTAACCCCTGGCTCGCCAGGCTGCGGATCAGGAGCAACAGCGAGTATCCCCATGAAGGGGTCTAGGGGAACTTGAATGTCGTCAGAGAACAAAGCCACTTCTTTCGATCCTCTCTGTGAGGTACGAATCAAATGGTTAACGCGGCCACTCATTCCAGAAGAAGGTTGATCCTGTTGAGCTCCTGGGTAATTCTCTGAAAATATCCCTCCTCGCGGATTGGTACTGTTGATGCCCCAAGAGGCACGAGTTTCCATGTCCAAAATCTGGATCTCCAAAACGTCACCAGGAACCGCACCCTCTATGTGAATCGGCCCAGTGATCACATGGGAGCTTCGGCCTTCTCTCGGGCGGCCTTCTCTCGAATTCCAAAAATCAACAACATCCTGATGAATCTCATCTTCTGGCAAACCTAAATTCCCCAGGTAAGTGACGGGGTGCTCATCTTGACTAGCCCCCGCCTGAGAGAGAGCATCTATTTTGACGACCTGACCCGACTGGATTGTAATCACAGGGTCTTTGTCCAACGGGAACCATCCCCAGCTAACATTTTCGGGCCGAGATGACACAAAATGATCTATTACTATTTCTTGTGTCTCACCTTGGATCGGAGTCCTTTCTACGGTACAACCCACAAGTAAATTCATAATCAAAAAGCCAAGACATCGAATTGTCTTCATATTTTCATCCTCGAGCTAAGTCTATCATTACTATATAGAATAACCTTCCAAGTCTTCCTGCAACAAAGCCACATCTGGAGACATCCACAATGGGAAAGGTCTCTGTCTGTGGCAAGCTCACTATTCCAGTAACGCCTTTGACCGATTCAACTACATAGCTATCTTCAGAACCATCAGATGTCTACACTCATCGTTAGTAATAAATTATTTACTCAATGCCATTTACTTCCAAACAACTAAAAAGATTCGCTAAGAAACATGGGATATCTTTGGACACAGTATCCCCCCCAGATTTCAGCGAACGCAGAAAAACACTCGAGAACTTGCTTGCACAGCAAAATGTCCCCTTTCCAGTGACCAGGGAGCACGCACTCTCCTATTTAGAAAGTTCGCATTTACCATTCAGCTTGGGGACACTGTCAGATAAAAGCATCAACCTGGGTAAGTACCAGAATCACCAGGACTATAATTCGTTGAGTTTCGAAGACCACTTGAGTTGGGCTTGCTTGATTGCCAACCAAAAAGAAACCAAAGAGCGTTATGCTTGCATTGAATACCTCCGAGGGGAAGACACCTTCCCAATCAAAAGTTCAGTGATCCCGGATTACCACATCCTCAATGCTAGGCTCTACCAACAAACTGGCTGGCAGTTAGCCACGGTTAGCACAATCATTCCGTCGTCACTATTTTTTCAATGCCATCGTCACAAATTTTTTCCAGTAACCACATTCATGAGGCCCCTGGGAACAGACTACTTAGAGGAACCTGACATAGGTCATGATTTGGCTGGCCACATAGCGACTTTCACAATACCGCAAGTTGCAGAGATCATGAAGAACCATGGAATAGCCCATGAGCGCATTTTTGAGAGCATGAAAAAACAATTGCTTAAAGCCAAGAACGAAGAGGAAATAGACTCAATAAAACTGGATGCAGAAGAACTTCTCGTGTACGCCGGCAGGATCTATTGGTTTACCGTCGAATTTGGATTGGTTATGCAAAATGACCGACTGACTGCTTTCGGCGCTGGAATTCTCTCATCTCCCAGTGAAACACCTCACAGTATTGAATCAGCCGAAGCCACTCGAATACTCATCGACCCAAACTCGGATCGAGATCTACTCCGCTTAGCTATCACTGACTACTCAATCAATGAATATCAAAAGACTTACTTTGTCCTGAAGGACTTCGAGAGCCTCACCAGCCTCACGCCAGAAAGAATTATAGACGTAGTAACAGAGGCAAAGCATCTGCCACATTTGGGGTGGAGAGACATCCTGGACAGTGATCATGTTATCAGCCGTGGGACGGATTCAATGTCTCCAGACGAAAAATACGAAAATCTGGCCAATGGAATTCCATTGGACGAGGCTAGCACACGAGTGGCTCTACGTAACATTGGAATGCCAGAGTATAATCCTCAACGCTTGGGACCAGCCGCTAAACTCCTCTTGAATTCCATATCTAGCAAAAATTAAATCGTATAGACTGAAATCTTCAAAATTTACAGTCTGGATATGTCACTGACATTAATTCTTCGATCCATTTCCCGCATTGCGCTCCCTCTTGCATCATACCCCTAATTCTGACTTCACCCTCGGCTGAAAGGTTTTCTGTCATTCCATGTTGGATTCCCCGCTGGAAATCAACTCTGACGTTCAATGATCCGTTTTCATGGTACCTCAGCCAGGGACCATCTTGTAGTCCTTCCTTGTAGCTGCCCGAGTAATTTAAGACTTTGTTTTCATAGTATTTTCTGAAAGGGCCGTCGTACACTCCGGCCCTGTAGGTTCTTTCTTCGAAAAGAGAACCAGTCAGAAAGTAAGTTTTTTCTATTCCTTCAGGCTTGCCCCACAGGTGTACTGCCTCATAGGACAATTCTCCATTATCATGATACATCTTAACCGGACCATCAGTCCTTCCGTCTTTGAGTCGCGCGACCACCCTCAGCTCACCAGATTCCCAGAGACGGACCACGGGCCCGTCAACTGGCTCCATAGATGTTGGATCCATAAATACATCTGCTATCCGCACAAGGCTCTCTAAATCTGTTGGTGCTTGTCCGTGAAGTATCACCGAAGACAGAAAGTGGGTTATTAGTAGTAAGAGATAGGTTCTTTTCGCCATGTGGATCCTCGTTTGTCATTAGCAGAATAGAATGTACTCCAAAACCAGTTAAGGTCCGAATTACCCCTCTATTTGGAACGGGAAAATTTTATCCACATTGAGTATTTTATCCTCATCCCGGGTGAAGTCTGATGGCGTAAATGATTAATATCAAATCATTTAGGAGATCTGTTGTATAGCGCATTTTCCACATAAGGCATAAATGGCCTTTTTTACGGTGTTTATCCACCCTCCGGGTTGCAGTTCTGCACATTTATCGGTAATTTATCCTTTTACAATAAAGGTCATTTGGACACTAAATCAATGCCAGAATTAGAGCAGCTTTTCCTCGATTCCTCTTTCCTAGAACCGGCAGGGGCGAACTTTCAAGTAAACCTTGAGTTTGCAGTCTTTCGAGTCTCCGAACGTTCTCTAGAAATCTTCTCCTTACCTGCTGGACTCTCCCCCTTCGAGGGTGATATGGCGCTGCCTTTTAAGAGAGTAGAGAAAGAGGACCTAGAAACTACCGCCAAAGACTATTTGATTGATGAACTGCACCTAGGCCCAATCACTCACCTAGAACAGGTAACATCCTACTCAACCTCAAAACCAGATTCAGCTGTCAGACAGCTGAATCTATTATTCTTAGGAGTTTTGGGCTTTCCGGACGAAACCTCTCTAGCCCACCCCAAAAACATGAGGGGATCTTTTTCTTTGGTGTCCGGTATCCACGATGACAACCAAACCCTTTCACCCCACGACCAGCACATGATCCTGTTGGCCCACAAACGACTTTCTACAAGCTTGCAGGACACCACACTAGCCACTCAGTTCTGCCCCAAGAAATTTACTCTCGGTCAGCTTAGAAGTATCTACGAATCAGTCTGGAGCACTAAACTAGACCCTGCTAATTTCCGGAGAAAAGTTTTAAAATCTACAAATTTTGTTGAATACGTTTCAAATATGCCTCCGACCCATAAACATGGACGGCCCGCCCACCTTTATCAGAGAGGTTCGCTCACCCATTTCTACCCTGGACTTCCGATGCCTAATCAATCGTAGGAACATCCGTACCCAAAACACTTACACAAATGGAGTGCTTGTCAATTCTTTCATTACCTCAAACAGACTCTAGGACTACCCATCTAACAAAAAGCACTTATAGTGGAGTACTTGGATTTTTCCCAAGAAGACTTCGAGTCCAATTCACTCTACAACCCGACGGATGAGGGAAACCTATGCTCTTAAGACGCTTAACTTCAGCTACTTTCCTGATCTGTACTCTTTTTTTTACCAACTACTCTAGCAATTCAAATATTCAGGCACAGACTCCCTTTGATCCAGTAGGAAATTACGAGCTTGCTACACGTGTAATGGGCATCCCAGAAGAAGTAACAATTCTTCTACAAGTTTTACGACTAGATGGTGCCTATATCGCCAATGCTACGAGTGAAATCGCTCCAGATATCTCTAGAAAGGTTCCTATTACAATCACAGGCAGGCAACTCGACTATCAGACTACAACACCGAGTGGCATCCTTAGTATCACTATTACCGTCAATGAAGATGACACAATTCAAGGAACATGGAATTTCGGTCTTTTTCTGCGAGGCAATCTCACTGGAAATAAACTGACTGAAGAAACGTCTGTTCTAAGAGCCACTCACACGAGGAAATCTAATGTCTACTAAGATCAACCTTAAACTTTCTCTCCTTGCCGTAACGTTCCTTTCACTGTCATCTCTTGGACTGGCCTCCAAGGATTCCGAGGAACACAGTCGGACCCTAGAGGTAACTCTCCATGAAGGAACAAACATGGCGGCCAGCTTGTCTCCAGATGGCAACAAACTCGCCATTGATTTGGTGGGCCGCATATGGACCTTAGATTCAGAAGGAGGCGAGGCCAAAGCCCTAACAGACCCTGAAGGAGACGCACGACAACCTCATTGGTCACCCGACGGAGAATGGATTGCATTCCAGGCCTACTGGAGTGGTGACTACGACATCTGGATGATACGTCAAGATGGTTCTGACCTCCAACAGATCACTTCGGGACCTTTCGATGACAGGGAACCCAATTGGTCCCCAGACGGAGGCAAAATCGTCTTTTCATCAGATAGAAATGGTAACTACGACATTTGGCAGGTCACCATAACTAGTGGAGAAACAACAGCCCTAACCCAAGATCCAGCAAACGAATTCTATCCAGCATACTCACCCCTAGAAGATCATATAGCATACGTCTCGGACGGAGACACTCCAGGTATTTGGATTAGAGAAGCTGGTGGAGATGTTTCACTGTTTAGCAAAAGTAACCCGGGCACCTCTTTTCATTCTCCCAGCTGGATTGAAAACAAGGATAAGACATCTCTGTCATATAGCTTGCAACAGCACGGTTCTACAGAATTGTACGTGAGATCACTGACTTCACAAGTTGCTCAGTTAATAAGTGGAGAAGGAGAAGATGTGTTTCCATTCCGTACAAGTTTTTTTCAGTCAAAGCTAGCTTATACATCAGATGGAAAAATTCAAATACTTAATCTTTCGGATGACGTGCTAACCCAAATCCCCTTCAGTGCCAAGGTAAGACTGGATCGTCCTGCCTATCGGAAAGCACTCAGGACTCTCGATGGACCTGGCGTGCGACCCGTTCGAGGAATCATCTCTCCTGCTATTTCTCCCGATGGGCAACATGTCAGCTTTACTGCTCTTGGAGATCTTTGGACAATGCAAATCGGTGATCTTCCCACCCAACTGACAAATAACGCATTTATTGAAAGAGACGCAGTTTGGTCCCCCACTGGAAAGTCGCTGGCCTACGCTTCTGATCGAACCGGCTCTTTTCAAATATGGATACATGATCTGAGTAACAATGAGGCTACACAAGTGACTGTCGACGGTGGATCTTTCCCGTCTTGGTCACCAGACGGAAATTCGATCGCCTATATCGCAGCAGAAAGGTTTGATAGCTCGGTCAAGACATTATCAATCCATTCTGGATCTATTGAAACCATTCGTACTGGCCTGAATGACCCAGGACGGGCCACTTGGTCACCAGATGGAAAGTCCATCGTACTATCCTCAAAGTGGCAATATTCTACTCGGTTTCGAGAAGGAATAAACAAACCCCTTCTCATCGACATAGAAGGGCCTATAGCAAGTTTACCCGTCCCACCATCCAAGACCTTCCTCTCTAATAGGGGCCCATCCTTTTCTGGAGACCACAGTTTTTTACCTGAGCAACAACCACTCAATCAAAATGAGCGATGGCTAGATTTTATTTCCCACGGCTCAGTAGGAAGCCGGAATACCGATGGGCCAATCTGGTCGCCTAACGGCCGAATGATGGCTTATGTGGCCAACGGTGTTCTTTGGTCGATCCCAGTTGATCTTGAAGGCAATCCAGTTGGTCCTGGTCGGCGCCTCACTAACCAAATTGCTGACGATCCCACTTGGGCTGGAGATTCCGAATCCATCCTTTATCTCACATCAACTGGCTTGGAAAGAGTTTGGGTACATGACGGCAGGATAGAAGCTATCCCACTAGACTTAAACTGGGAAAGAAACGTTGCTTCAAGTCGATACGTGATACACGCTGGGTCTATATTTGATGGACATTCTGAATCCCTTCTAGAGAATAGAGATATAGTGATTGATGGTGGCAGGATTGTTAGAATCTCTAAACACGATGACTCTCTTCACACAGATAGAGTCATTGATGCAAGTCAGGGTTATATAAGCCCTGGGTTAATAGAGACTCATACCCATGAAGGCCTAGAGGGTGGAGAAGTATCAGGAAGGATATGGTTGTCCTATGGAATCACTTCTATCCGCAATCCTACTGGCGACCCCTATGAGATGATGGAATTGAGAGAATCTATTGGATCTGGAAAAAGAATCGGTCCGAGAATTTTCGGTACAGGCAATTCTATAGATGGGAGTCGTATTTATTATGCTGGCGTACCCACCCTGGGCAGTCCTTCAGAGATCCCACTCGAAATGAAGCGCGCAAAACTCTTAGAATATGATCTCATCAAAACCTATGTTCGACTTCAAGATGGAGTACAAAAAGAGGTCATAAAGTCGGCCCATTCCTTAGGGATTCCAGTGAGTTCTCACGAACTTTATCCAGCTGTGGCTAATGGGGCCGATGGAGTAGAACATGTTCGGGGCACAAGCCGAAGAGGTTATTCCACCAAGGTATCAGTGTTGAATAGAAGCTACCAGGATGTGGTTAGTCTTCTCTCCACCTCAGGTATGACTTTAACTCCAACAATTGGTATCTATGGTGCCTATGAACTCGTAGCAGTAGATGATCCTAGTATCTTCGATGATCCCAGAGTCACCAGATTCTTTCCTGGAGCTGGTGACGGCCACTCCATTTCGTCGAGCCCATCTGGAGCTGACAAGGCGAGAGACCTCGTAGAAGCGATGGCTTCTCTGCCGAGACGTGTAGTTGAAAACGGAGGTGTAGTCATCATGGGGACAGACACCCCTATAAACCCAAGAGGTTTAAGTCTGATTTCTGAAATGCAGGCACTCGTAAACTATGGAAAAATGACACCACTTGATGTCATGCGGGCAACAACTTCAGTAGCTGCTAAAGCAATGGGTTACGAGACGGAGATCGGTAGTCTAAGGCCAGGAATGATTGCAGACTTAATACTTCTTGATGAAAATCCTCTCGAAAACATAGAGGCAATTCGAAAAGTGCTCTGGACCATCAAAGGTGGAGAGCTTATGACACCCCGAGACCTATTGCACTAAGTGATTTCCCCTTAGTGGATTCCCAGTCGATCTTCATCGATTCGGAAAAATCTCAAGGCATTTTCAAAAAAGATATCATCCTTTTGATTAGATGAGAGAAAATCAGCCGCCTCCACATTCTCGACTGCTATTTGAATAGCATCCGGCCAGGACTGATCAGACCCGAACATAATACGCTTTCCAAATCCGTAATCCACCAGTTGCCGAAGGTAGTTGTGAAAGAGATTTATTGGCATTTGCCAGTCTATGAAACTGATGTCGACATAAACATTGGGATATTGTCTCAGGACAGACACAGTCTCCTCGAGAAAGGGCCAGCCTGCATGCATCAGGTAAATCCTTAATTCAGGGTATTTCTTCAGGACTGGTTCCAACAGCAAGGGGTTTCCATATCGCGCTACATAGTTTGGCAACTGTGCTCCAGGAGCAGACATATGGATTCCTACAGGCACATCTTCAGCTACTGCCAAGTCCCAGATTTTTTCAATTTCTTCCGAATCAGGAGAAATCCCTTCGTACTGAGTCATCAATTCCCCTATGGCAATAACCTTACCGGATTCCACTAAATGCTGGACCTCGTTTTTTTCAAAATCGGCAACACCCGTCTGAATAGATGGAAAAATCCTGTGACTGCTTTCTATCCATTTCTCCAACTGAGAATAATCCTGGGTCATAGCAATGGCATACATGTTATAGTCTTCCAGATATCTCAACGTTCTCTCCATCAGATCTCTGCCATTTTGCGCTGGGCGCAATGGAGTAGAGCAGAGCAACTCTCCGTCCTCTTTCTCTAATCCAATCAATCCAGAGTTGGGACAGTAAGACCGATTCGGAACATCACTATGTGCATGGACGTGAACATCTAAGATTGGCGATGCCGTCTTTCGCTCCAATTGCTCAGAGGATCCTACTGAATTACCAGCCACTACCTGAATCTCAACTTTCGCCCTTCCCATTAGTGGAGCACCTATTATGGTTGGCTTGGGGATATCTGGCCCAAGGATTCCATGCAACGTCTCCAGTACATCGCCAGCGTCTCTTATGTCTGTGAGATAAATCCACATATTTTCAATAGATTCTAGGTTGCGTGATCCGGCACCCAAGATGCTCTCTATTCTCGCCATGGCTGCTTGAGTTTCTAAAATTGCATTTTCCGCACCGACGACTATTCCTGCTACGTAAAGCTTGTCTCCCGTATCAATAGCTGGAGAAAATGGACGCCTCCTAGTAGGGACTGTAGGACTGATCATCCTTCTTTCATCAGATTTCTCAGCCACACACTGTATCTCTGAAGAGAATATTTTGTTTACTAAACCAGCCCTTACTGTAGCACGAGCTGGAGGATCATCCACTGGCATGAATTCTATGTATGCTGCGTTCATAGCCTGGAAATCTCTGGTGTCATCCAAGAACACTTTACAGCTGACTAAATCCGAAAAGTCCATCCCTGCTTCGTCTAGAATGAGTCCAATATTACCCAAAACTCTTCTGGTTTGTGTTCCAACATCACCTGGTACTGGTTGATATGTTTCTGGACTACGACTTGTCGCCCCAGAAATGAATAGTGTATTTCCAACACTAATACCCCAAGAATAAGGGAGTTCAGGAGATTTCAAATTTGCTGGTATTATTATCGTCTTAGGTCCTTTCGCGGCTACAGCAGAGATTTGTATCAACGCCTTAGGGTCCAGCAAGTCCACTTGGACGGTAGCTCTTGTGGGTGCATCAATATCGAAATAGGTACGGTAAATAGCATTCATGGCCTGAAAATCCCTAGTATCTTTCAGGAAAACATTCGAAACAACTACATCTCTGTATCCGAGTCCTCGAGCACTAAGGTCACGACCTAGTTGGTCCAGAACAGCCTTAGTCTGTTCCTCGATTGTTATCAGGTCTCTCCCCTCCTCTTGAGTCACCACTGTTTCAGGGAAATAGGCAATCTGAGGGCTCTGAGCCGAGGAAATCCTAGGTACTAAAGCTCCCGCAATCATCCAGAAACTTACTACGTTTCGGTAAACGGACTTATGAAACATTCTCTATCTCCTATAATTCTTCACTTGTTAGTTGTTCCACGAATCTCCTTCAAAACCTTTCAATGCTGGACAGATCAATCACTTTTAAATGCTCTGGAACTATGACTACTGTAGCCGGAGATGCCTGACGAACTTCATCGACAAATGGCAACGCCCAGTCCTCTCTAACTTTTGCCATCGGAGTCCCATACGGTGTGCGATAATTATCAGCATGTGTGACTATGACTACTGGAGGAAAACCGAGTCCTTCCATCAACCTCATTGTATAATTTTGTATTTCTAAATGGGATGGGGCCGCACCCACTAAAGCAATCGTTGGGCGAAGTCCTTCAATCTCCCTTTCGATGAAATTCATAGAACCCATAGTCAGTATAACTTCTCCGCCAATCCTGACGAGGAACATCAGTGAGCCGCCTTCCACCAACTGTGAAATTTTTAACGGTCTACTAACTTCTTTGTCGACTGTTCCAGATTGGTAATACCGTTTGTCGCCAAGAGGACTGTGTAAGCTGGGAATAACACGGACAGACATTTTATTGAATTGATAATCCTCACCACCACGCACCGTGATCAATTGAGAGTCTGGCACATCATAGGCTCTCATGATATTAATCGCAGTCTCATGACCTATAACCACCGCTCCTGTTTTCTTGGCAATGTATGGAGCGTCCATTATGTGGTCGGGATGTGCGTGATGGATAAGTATATAATCAGCTTTTGCAATTTCACTGTCGATCAAATCTACGTCGCTGAATATCGTATCATCTCGACTGTAAGTGGGTCGGGAATCGTTAGGATCCCAAGTTTCCGGACTGGCATATTTAGCTCTCGTAAGATAGGGATCGACCAGCACCACAATCGAGTCGCCATCTGGGCTTGATGTTGAGAGTATTTCCCATCCTGCCGCACCAAAATATCTTAGCGTAGTCTTTTGTGGAATACCGGTATCAGTTCTCGTTCGATCCTCCGTCGAACCAGAGCATCCGAGTGCTAGTGTGATTCCTAACAAAATCAAAATGGAAACAATTTTATCTTTCTGTCTGCTGCTTATAGGCTGAATCTGTTTCCTGTACGGATTACACATAGTCTACCGTGGTCCTGTATTATAGAATATCCGATTGAAGGAGTTCGAATTGCCGAATCCTAAGTCTGGATAGCCATCATGATTGAGATCTCCAATATCCAAACCGTAGGTTGTTGCGTTGAAGTTACCGAGTTTAACTTCAGTCCAGCGTGCTCCTTCGTCACTATTTAAATATACGCTATTAGCCGAGTTTACATTCGCGACAACAATATCCATGTCGCCATCTTGATCCATGTCGGCAATTGCTACAGCATAGGTAGCCTCAACACCCCCGAACGTTACTGACTCTTGAAATGTTCCATCACCTAGACCGAAGTGTACACTATTAGGCTCACCAATATTTGCGGTAACAATATCCAATTGTCCGTCATTATTTAAATCCGCTAAAGCTACACCGCGAGTTTCATCTGTTCCTGTTCCAAATGAACTCCCCTCTACAAAAGCAAGGTTGCCATCATTAAGTAGAATTTTGTTAGCCTGACCATCGCGATTAGCAAGAACCAAATCTGTCCTACCATCGCCATTGAGATCTGCTGCTGCGACAGCAATGGTCGATCCTGTTAGATCCCCAAAGGCATGTTTTTCACCGAAACGTCCAGTGCCATCATTTAAATAAAACCCATTCGCTACACCACGGTTCGTGACTAAGACATCTAGGTTTCCATCAGTATTTATGTCGTAAAGCTGAGCGCTTCGAGTTGGTTCAATTTCTGAACTTACGGTCCATGCGATTTCAAAACGTCCAGTGCCATCATTTAAATAAACCCAATTCTCTGCCCTATCATTACCAATGACAAGATCCATGTCGCCGTCACCATCTAAATCACCTGCCGGAGCAGCATAGCTTGTAGCCTTTTCCGGACCCACTGGATATCCATAGGTAAACTGACCTAGACCGTTATTTAGGTATATCTCGTTTACTTGCGCCCAATGTCTACCATTGGCGAACACAACATCAAGGTCTCCATCACCGTCTGCGTCAAAAAATGTTAGCGACGCGGTCAAATCTCCTTCAGAACCTAAAATATGACGATCAGTCGAGAGGAATCGGGGCTCTTGAGCAGAGGTCTCCAGTGGGAAGCTCCATAATACAAATAGCAAACAATATATCCTCAAAGTTCTGCTCCTTCTCAAACTAAAGTATGTAGAATTCTTCTAACACGTGCCGTACGTTCTAAACAAATATGTAAAGGAACGATGATAGTATATAATGAAATTATGAATGCAAGTTTTACTTAACCCTGTCGGGAGCTAAACATGCAACACTGCTTTTCTATTATTTTTGCCTGTGCTATTTCAGCGCTGTCTGCATTTGCCCAAGAAAACCCACTCCCCGTGATCGAAAAAATCCCGAACTATTTACCTCACATGTCCACCACTGAAGTGCGCAATCTTCTCACGCGTTCAGACATGGTCATCATCCCGGTGGCGTCACTGGAGCAGCATGGACCGCACTTGCCAATAGGTACAGACTACCTGAACGGCTTGGAGCGAGCTAAGCTCATAGGAATCGCAGCGGACATACTGGTGGCTCCGATCCTTCTTCCCGGACAGTCTCCTTACCACATGGGTTTCGAGGGCACCGTGACACTGCCTTCTACTTTGATTCAAGAGGTCTATGTAGAGGCTACAAAAAGCTTGATTCAACATGGTTTTAAAAGATTTTTGATCCTGAATGCTCACGGTGGAAACGCTGCGATCACTCGATTTATTGTAGATCGAATAAACCAAGAGACAGAAGGGATAGCCATAGACTTGGGTGCTGTAATCAGACCGATCCAAGAAGAGAGGTCGACCTCGACAAATCCGGATCAGAGCCCCGCCCTCTTGGACCGCCATGCGGGAACCTCCGAAACGTCAAACAGTATGTACCTAATCCCTGAGTTGGTAGATCTGACGAAGGCTAGAGCAGCTGACCTCACACTACCCAAACATTTAGAGAAAATGTTGCCGTTTGTAATAGAGGGAGAGCCTTTGGCAGTGGCCGTATTCCTGGCAGAAGGCTTAAAAGACAGTGCCACTGGGAAAGGTACATCTGCAAGCGACATGTCCAGCACCGGGGTATGGGGCTCCCGGAATCCAGGAGAGTCGACGAGAGATCGCGGTAGAAGAAATACAGAATCTTTCGTTGACGCATCGATAACCTTTATCAAACGATGGAATGAGCTACGCCCAGTAGGCACTCCACAGTAAATTAGGGGAAACTTATTTTGATTTAATGGAATTCAATGGCTAGCTTTCCTTATAGAAGTTTGGCTGGACAGAAAATAAACGGTATTGAATGCGTTCCCTTTTTCCAATAATTGGAGATCTTTTAATGTTACGATTTGTACTCAAGCTCACAGTTCTTGCTTTTTTCCTAACCGTTATTCCTGCAAGCCTGAGTGCTCAAACTTATTGGCCCGGTACTCATCCCAATTGGGACAGGAGAAGTCCTGAACAACTAGGCTTAGATCCAGATAAAATCCAAGAAGCTGTTGAAGTCGCTATCGCTGGAGAATCAGACTCTCCCCGAGACTTATCATTCAATCATCGCATGACCTTTGGACGCGAACCTTATGGCGAACCTGTCGGGCCCTTCACTGTCCGTGCACCACAAACTGGTCTGATCATTTATAAAGGTTATATCGTGGCTGAATGGGGAGACCCTCTTAAGGTCGATAACACATTCAGTGTCTCGAAAAGTTTTCTATCCACAACAGTTGGGCTTGCTTACGATAGAGGTATGATCTCCAATGTTAACGACTTGGTCCGGCCCTATGTGGCGCCGATCGTGTTGGATCATGGAGACGGAGAACCCACGGACTTGAATGGCAGGCGCGCGAAACTGCTCTTTGAATCTGAGCACAACAGTAAAATTACTTGGGACCATCTGTTGCGACAGACTAGCGATTGGGAAGGCACTCTGTGGGGCAAGCCAGAATGGGCCGATCGGCCAAGCGGCGAATCAATGAATTGGAAAGACCGCAGCCGTTTTGAACCAGGAACCGTCTACGAATATAATGATACTCGAGTAAATCTATTGGCCTTGGCAGCAACCAGCGTTTGGCGTCGACCCCTCCCAGAAGTACTTCGGGAAAATATAATGGACCCTATAGGTGCCTCACCCACTTGGAGATGGCATGGATATGATAATTCATGGATAACCCTGGACGGCCGATCAGTACAAGCTGTGAGCGGCGGTGGGCACTGGGGAGGAGGCATGTTACTGAGTGCATTCGATCAGGCACGGTTCGGCCTGCTGACCATGCATAAGGGTCTGTGGGATGGCGAGAGATTGATCTCTGAACGATGGATCGAACTGTCGAATACGCCTGGTGAAGTCAATCAAGGATATGGGTTTATGAACTTTTCCCTAAATACAGATCATGGGCGCTATTCTGATGCACCAGAATACACTTGGACGCACACAGGGGCTGGATCCAATCTTATTTATGTTGATCCAGCGAACGAGTTAGTTGTTGTGGCTCGATGGATTAGAGGGAGAGCATTCACCGACGTAGTCCACCGCGTGTTGGATGCCCTGGACAATCCTATCCGGAAATAAGAGCCATCCTTATTTGAAGATGTCAATATACCGAGCCCGATAGATCCTTTTATCAAAGCGTGGTTCTTCGAATCCTGAAAAACGCATACGTAAAGTTATCTGGCCTTGAATTTTCTAACAACTGAACCTTAATTTCTTCAATACTTAAAGGCCCATTTCCAGTCGGCGATGTATCATCGCATCCTTGAATAAAAAACATCAGAAATGCAGCTATTAAAGCTACATTGTGAACCTTAAAGCGAACCAACTCGTACATTTCCAAGTTTGTCCAAGGCCATCAATATATCTTCGTTTTCGGGTCGAATTCGATAATCAATCTCAGTCATTTTCCAGTGGATCATCCCAGATTTATCGACAATGTAAGTTGTCGGATGAGGGATGGCACGTCCACCTGGGCCTACCTGACTTAGAAGTCCATATCGATTTATCACACCACCTTCAGGATCCGAAAGGAGCCAATATTCTATCACTAACTCCTCGTTTCCTGCAGACACTTGGTCTGCCATGATTTGGAGATCATCCAATCCGTCGGAGGATATGGCAATGATTTCAACGTTATTTTTCTGTTCAGTGGTCAATAAATTGGCCAGCTCCCCGAGCTGTTGTGTGCAGTACCTTCACCACTTACCCCTATAGAACACCAACACTACATCTTTCTTGCCTTGGAACTCAGACAAAGTGACTGTTTGTCCTGATGAGGTTCTCAGAGAAAAATCAGGTGCCAATTGTCCGATTTGAACTCTTTCTAGATCGGCTCCAGGCAGATCATAGCCGTCCACAGGTCCTAGTGTTAGCATATCATTTTCAGACACACACCCTAAACCAACGATAGCCACAGTCAGCAAAACAACTCTTGTAGAGATCTTCATGTACGACACCTCAGGGGAATTTCATGATCTCTCAATGGTACCATCTTGAATTATCAATTCCTTGCCTCAACTGATGTTGATCCCCTTCAAGTATTCTCTAAGGTGAGCCATGCGTTCCTGCGCTCCAGGCCATTCATCTACTACTTTTTGCACGTTAAGGAGCAATCCGGGTTGTTGTATTTTTTCTCGTAGCTCTTCGATTATATGTTCAACCTTACAATAAGTAGCGAGCATTTCCCCACTAACAGCTGTGAACATCTCTGGTTCTATGGCCCCAAAAACAACAAACGATGCTGCCATGTCCCAATAACCGAAAACCATCCTGACGTAGGTATACTCTTCGGCCTGCATAATATCCATGAAATCTTCTACGGATTCAGGATTAAAAGAGCGAACAACCCAGACTCTAGCATCTCTAAGCTTTTGTTCCCGGCGAAGATCGTACAACTGCATCAAAGATCGTGCGCTTTCACTACTTGAGTTATTTGTTCCAATTTCCATGACTTCTCCTCAATCGATTAACACATCATACATAAATCGGGGCGCCCGGATTCGAACCGGGGACCCCCTGCTCCCAAAGCAGGTGCGCTACCGGACTGCGCCACGCCCCGTCCCAT
>JAPKDG010000041.1 GCA_028822645.1 Longimicrobiales bacterium
TAGAGCTGAAGTTCTCCGTGGTCCAGCCTCAGCCCTTTATGGGAATGGAAGCGGGGGGGTATTAAGCCTCCAAACAGCGGAACCACCGGATGTTCCTTTTCAGCAACTCGTAAAAGGTGTCATTGGAAGTAATGGATTGACACGGCTAGAGAGCAACACTTCAGGGAGGTATCAGAACACTTCCTACCTAGTAAACCTTTCTCGCCTAAACTATGACGGTTTTCGGACTAACCCTCAAAACCCTGCGGATCCTTACGGTACAGCCGGACGTCTAAACCTGAATACTAATGTCAGCACAAAACTTGCTAACGGAGTACTGCGGATCACGGGGAATGTATTGGATTTAAACGCACAAAATCCTGGATCTCTTAATCGGTCCGACTTGGACGCAGGGGTATTAAGTGCTAGAAGTTACAACGTGAAACAAAACACATACAAAAACGTTCGTCAGGGTCAGTTCGGGCTAAATTGGACTGGAAATCTAGCCAACCTGGGCGCAGAATTTACCACCTGGGGCCTGTTTCGAAATCTGGACAATCCAATTCCTCCTAGAATTATTGATCTTCGCAGAAAAGCCTTTGGATCTCGTGCCGTCTTATCTAGCATGAAAAACGAAGAGCCCGGGAACCTAACGTGGTCTATCGGAACAGACTTGGATTACCAGCGAGATGCTCGAAAGAACTTTCAAAATAAGTCTGGAACCAAGGGATCTCTATCACTCGACCAATACGAGACAGTATCTGCAATTGGATTTTTCGCTCAGGGACGAACTATTGTAAATGAAAAAATATCTGTGATGGGTGGAGCAAGATACGATTATTTCCAATTCGGAGTTACAGATCACTTAACCACTAACGGGAACGGAGATGAGTCTGGCCAAAGAAATATGACCTCCCTCAGTCCTACTCTAGGGATTCACGCCAACCTCAACAGTGCTTCCTCACTATACGCAAATCTTGCAACTTCATTTGCCACTCCAACAACAACAGAATTGGCCAATCGGCCAGATGGTGCCGGGGGATTCAATTCTGAATTGAATCCTCAAAAAGGATTGACAGGTGAGATTGGAATCAGAAGGCAATGGAGCAGCAGGATCAGCACTGAATTTAGTGCATACAGAACTTCAATGGCGGACGAATTAGTACCCTTTGAAGACGCTCTTCAACCTGGCAGGACTTTTTACCGTAACGCAGGATCATCCACTTACCAAGGATTCGAAAATTCGATTCAAGTAGTCGTAACAGACAAAGTGTTCACACGCCTAAGCCACACATTGGTCGATGCTACCTTCGGAAAATTTTCTGTGGACGACAAGACATTTGATGGAAACAGAATACCTGGAACTCCCAGGCGCAGGCTTGATGGAATGGTGAGATTTACCGAGAAGGACTGGTACGGAGAAATCAGAGGAGACTACGTGGGTAGTATGGCAGTCAACGACTCAAATAGTGAGTTTACTAACTCTTATCATATCTGGGAATTGCGTGGTGGGTTCTCCGAGATACAAGTGGGTAGTTTTAAAATGGCCCCATTCGGAGGTGTCTCAAATATCTTCAACACAACATATTCTGCAGCAGTGGCTGTTAATGCCTTTGGGGCTAGATTCTACGAACCTGGTCCAAAACGAGCTTTTTATTTGGGTCTGAGCGCCCAACCTTAGATCGTGTCGAATTTGCTGACTGACTCAAGAAAATATCTTTTAGTATTGGGAAGCCTTTGGTTTCAAATAGCCTTTGCTTTGGTACTAGTTGTTGGGTGCCCCAACCTCCTATCTGGTCAATCAGTTTGTTGTGGACAATCGTATCAAGAAACAACAGAAATAAGAGCTGGAATTACTGTGGGTGGTATTGGTAAGATGGGACTAACCCTGGAACTGCGACGAGACAACCGAAGTGTCAATTTCAACTTGGCTACATTCTCACAGAATGATCTGGGTATGGCAGTCACTTTCAGGCAGTACTTCGGAACCGGAGGGTTGCAACCTTTCGCCGGCTTTGGATTGTGGGGAGCCAAACAATTTTCCAGTGGCTCAGAAGAAACATCTGGAACGTCTTTTCTTGTCAGGATGCCTCTTGGAGCTGACTGGCGTCTTCCAGGTCTAGATCACAGTATCGGTGGAAATTTAGCTCTAAACAGGGCCCTCTACATCAAGAAATCACCTAGCCTGATCCCACCGACTAACAACTCCCACAGAATAGTTCCTCTACCTCAGTTCAGTTATCGTTATGGACTAGGCCTAACAAATTCCCCTACATAGAACTTTGGGAGCAATTTGTTGCACTAGAGCAAGTGAACCCAGCACCTACTCTGTTTATTCGTACCTGAGTGCATCAATAGGGTTCAATTTTGCTGCCCTTTGAGCGGGCCAGAGCCCGAAGAACAAACCAATCCCAGCTGAAAACGCTAGTGCCAAGAAAATGGATTGGGGAGATATAGCTGTATCCCACTCGGCAAAACGAGAAATGGCCATTGCCCCACCCACTCCTGCCAGGACTCCAAGAATTCCTCCCATTACACACAGAACTAAGGCCTCAATCAGGAACTGAAAAAGGATTGCTCCTTTTGTAGCGCCAAGAGCCTTTCTGATACCAATTTCTCTAGTCCTCTCTGTCACACTGACCAGCATGATATTCATAATACCGATCCCTCCTACGATGAGGCTTATCCCCGCTATACCAGCCAATAACAACGCAAAAGTTTCATTTGTTTCATTGAAGGTCGCTATCAACTCACTGGAATTGCGAACCGAAAAATCTACGGCCTCACCTGGACGAACTCGATGTTCTCGGCGTAATGTGGCATCAATGTCAGCAAAAGCTCTGTCCATTAGATCTTGCGATGCTACCTGTGCATATATGGAAGATAATCTATTGCGACCTCCGAAAACTCTAAACTGAGCCGTACTGGTTGGAACAAATACTTCTTCGTCCGGCCGATTAAACCCAGCATCACCTTTTTCAGCTAAAACACCCAATACTTCAAAAGGTTGGCCTCGTATTTGTATCGTTTTCCCAATGAGAATCTCAGCGGGTGTTCCCAGGGATTCTGGAACAGAATAACCCAAAATAGCAACCCTTCGACGGCCTTGAACGTGACCTTGATCAAAAAACGCCCCATACTCCAAATTCAAATTGTACATGCCAAAATACTCGGGCCAGACTCCCCGGGTTTGATTGCTTGAATTCCAACGCAGATAAGCAATTTGAACCCTGGAGCTTATTTCAGGAGAGATAGTCAACACGTCAGGACTCTGGTCTCTCAGTGCCTCGGCATCGTCTACGGTCAGATCTTCTGTGGCTCCCGTCGAAACCCCTCCGAAGAATCGCTGCCCTGCTCTGATGGTCAAAACGTTTGTGCCCATTCGCGAAATCTGATCTTCCACACGACGCTGGGCACCCTCGCCCAATGCAACCATCGCAATCACCGCCGACACGCCAATGATCACCCCTAAAGCGGTCAGAAAGGAACGCAACAGATTTGCCCTGATAGCTCCTAGTGCTACCCAAAGAATTTCTTTGATCAGCATATTAAGCCATCACCTCCCGCCGCCAAACATACCACCTCCAGATCTTGCTCTTATTCGGTTGAGAAACTCATCTTGGCCAGCTCGGAGTTGAGTCGCTCCAATGACTGCTAGCCGATCACCAACGTTCAGACCAGACACGACCTGTGTAAAATCCCAATCATTCAGTCCGAGTTGCACCAACTGTGGCTCAATGGAACCGTCCGTTAGAATTTTAAAAACAATTCCCTGTCGGCTAGATACTGCGCTGCGCCTTTGTTCACTGATGGATTCTGCTATTTCTGCAGATTCAGGATTTTGTGCCACCCTGCCTTGCCCCTGACGCATACCAAGAATCAACGCCCTGGCAGAGTCTTGCGAAATCTCCCCTCTTTGGACTCTTGATCTCAACGAATCTGCTTCTGCGGCCATAGGGCCTCTCCACCTGTTAGTATTTCCTGTTCCTGCATCTAAGTTTTCAGTGCGATCGCCACCTTCTCTTGGCGTCATTTGTTCTCTGACACCACCTCGACCAGCACCATTTGAAAACAATGAGCGTATATCGATAGTCTGAGGATCCAGTCCCAGTACTGACGCTGCAGCAGTCGCATCTTGCAGAGTCACTACAGCATTATTAGGGATGAGTACAACCCCTGGGGCTTCATCAATCAAAATCTCAACTTCTGCGTTCATGCCAGGCTTGAGCAATCCAGACCTATTGTCTAATCGCACAATCACTGGAAACATGGTCACGCTCTGTTCGACAACCGCCTGCGGTTCTATTTTTTCTACCAGTCCAACGAATGGCCTGCCTGGATATGCCTCCACGGTGACACTGGCAGTCATTCCACTACTTATGTCTCCCATATCGGTTTCATCAACAAGAGTGCGAACCTGCATAAGTCCTAAGTTGGCCATAATAACTAGGGTTGTACCACCCGATACATTTTGAGATGCTGATTGTATAACTTGTCCTTCCTCCACATTTTTCTCTAAGATTGTCCCAGCGGAAGGAGCTCGAATGGTAACATCACTGAGCCGCAGTTCGTTCAGTTCATAGTTAGTCTCAGCTTTTACCAAATTGGCCTGTGCATTGGCATAGTCCAAATTATTAGTCTCATGTTCTTGCAGGGAAATCACACCTGCGGAAAGCAACTCTTCCGAGCGCATTTTTTGCGCTCCTGAAATATCCAGCCTTGCTTGCGCCACCTCTAGATCGGCCTCAGCCTGGTCGAAACCATTTTGAACATCTCTGGGATCGATGCGTGCAAGAAGAGCTCCGGAACCTACTTCATCTCCGACATCCACAAGCATCCTAAGTACTTCTCCAGAGGCCTTAGATGTCACTTCTACCTTACGGATGGGTTCAATGCTTCCTGTAGCCTCTACCGTTATACTAAGATCACCTTCGGTGACAACCACCGTGTCATAAGTAGGTGCATTGTTGGCTTCGGTATCACTGCAGGAGACCCCCCATACCGAACTAGCTAACAAGACGAACAATCTGCTAATCTGCGTCACATTCATATCAACTCCTCCCCTCGTTGTTGAGGAAATCTTTGTCTATCAAGCCATCATGCAAGTGGACCTGGCGCCGAGCATATTCCGCAATATCCTTTTCGTGAGTTACAATGATAATTGTTTGACCTTGAGCGTTCAGGTCTACAAAAATCTTCATTATGTCTCTGCTCGTAGTAGAATCCAAATTGCCCGTGGGCTCATCCGCCAGTAGCAGCGCAGGCTCATTAACAAGTGCTCTTGCTACGGCAACTCTTTGTCGCTGCCCTCCTGAAAGTTCCGGAGGACGATGATCCATCCTGTCGCCTAATCCAACTAACGACAGCTTGTCTTCTGCTCTCTGTCTTCTCTCCTTGACCCCAACGCCTGCATAAATCAAAGGGAGCTCCACATTATGGAGAGCTGTAGCTCGTGGCAGGAGATTGAAAGTCTGAAACACAAATCCTATTTCTTGATTTCGTACTCGAGCCAGTTCGTCTTCACTCAGGTTACTAACTCGGCCTCCATTCAACCAATAGTTTCCAGTTGTTGGAGTATCCAAGCACCCTATCAAGTTCATGAACGTAGATTTACCACTTCCGGACGGCCCCATCACAGCCACAAATTCCCCAGTATCGATCTCAAGATCGACTCCGTCCAGTGCTTTAACCGTCTCCACACCTAAAACGTAATGTTTTGCTAAACCTTCAGTTTTGATTACCAATTTCTTAAAGCTCCATTCCTAAAATTGCTTCTAGCTCAGCGCGAACTAAAACATAATCGTATCTGGCATTGACCAAGTCTACCCTTGCCTGATCAACTGAAATCTGACTTGTGACTACATCCAAGATTATAGCCACTCCAACCCGATAGCGTTCCCTGGTAACACGCAGATCTTCATTGGCTACTTGGACCGCTTCTTCGGCAATGTCAATTGCCAGTTCTGAAGTTTCCAAGAACCGAAGTGCCGCATCTGCTTCCTGTCGAGCTCCGCGACGGACATCATCTTCTTCGAGACGAGCAACATATGCTGATGATTCTGCTCGTACTATACTAGCTTCCCTGGAAAATCCATTGAAGAGAGGGTAGCTCATGTTAAAATTCAAATTCCAGCTGGCGAGCCCCTGTTGAAATGACGCCTGTTGGTTCGACCAATTGTATCCACTGTTCAGACTAAAGGTAGGAAAATAGGCAGATTTTGCTGAAGAATAAGCTTCTTCTGCAGCATTTAAGTTGGCATTAGCAGCAACTACAGACGGCGATTCTATCTCCGCAATTCTTAGCACTTCAATTTGCTCTAACCTAAGAGGCGTAGGTTCCAAATTCCCTGGAGGCACTGGTGCTACTGGTTCAGAAATTCCAATCTGACGACCCAAGCCAAATCGAGCTATTTGTGTCTCATTTTGAGCAGAAAGTAGAGCTTGGCGGGCATTGATAAACTCTAGGCGGGCTCGTAAAGTATCTGAGACTGTTCCTCCACCCAATTGCTGTCGCAAACGGGTCATCTCCAAACTTTGAGTAGCTTGTTCTATCCTCAAGTGGGCAACCTCTAGCAACTCTTGCTGCCGAAGGGCTTGGAAAAAAAGATTCTTAGTCTGAAATGTCACATTAAAATCTTGGCCCTTGCGAAGGGCTTCTGCCGCAACATAGTCTGCCCTTACTCGAGAAAGCTCAGAAAAACGTTGTCCTCCTTGGAACAAATTGTACCTAGCGTTTATACTAGCGTTGTAAGAATTTGAACTTCCAGAAACGATCCTATCGGTAGATGAATCGAAGCGGTCAGTGCTCCGGACTGACATTCCGGATCCAGTTGAAATAGTAGGCAAGAAAGATCCGATCGCCGTCCTTTTAGATTCGGCAGCGCTCACCATATTCTGTTCTGCTTGAGCTATCTGTGGGCTGACGGAGATCGCCCTTTGTATCGCATCCTCGAGAGTGACCAGAACAGCTTCAGGATCAAGTGCATCCCGCCCTTGTGCAAATACTGGAACGGCGAGGGCCGACCAAACGATATACACCAAATAAGAACTTTTATTCATAGAAAAACCCTCTTTAATTACCATTCATTGTAACACACTTCTCAAGTTACATTTCTTACTCTACACTAGATGCACCGATAGTTGGTTTCGTTAAAACACAATTACAAAACCACCTGATAAGGATCCCCCAAAAACACTCTTGAATGTAGATTTCTTCAGTTGTAACACTAGAGGAGACTGCTGGGGTCCCTATCAACAATCAATCGGACATCTCTCCCTTTAGTTTTAAATTCTTTGGTTAGGGGACCAACCAACTGATTGAGGGCCGATACCGAAGCGCTCCTGATAAGAAAATGCCAGCGCCAGCGATCTTGAATTTTTTCAATCGGACAAGGGGCTGGTCCCACCACATCTACTTCACTCCCGATGCTCATTCTATTTTTAGCGACGTCAAGAAATCTGGTAGCTCTTTCAATGTTGTCCGCAGCACATAGTTTGTCTGGACTACTCATGACAACATTTATCAACCTAACGATCGGTGGATAGGTGGGGTCTTGGCGCAGTAAGATCTCTTTTTGAGCAAATCCTACATAATCATGTTTGAGCGCAGCCTGAAGGACATAGTGCTCAGGAAGAAAAGTCTGTATGAATACTTCACCGCCCAAACTACCCCTGCCGGCTCTTCCTGCTACCTGGCTTAACAACTGGAAAGTTTTCTCGCTAGATCTAAAATCTGGCAAGTGCATTCCTACATCTGCATTGATAACACCAACAAGTGTGACCCTCGGAAAATCCAAGCCTTTTGAGATCATTTGAGTGCCCAAGAGTATGTCGACTTCGCCTCTTTCCACTCGTCCGAGAATTTCTTGATGGGACCATTTTCCCGATGTAGTATCTACATCCATACGTGCTACCCTGACGCCAGGGAAAGTCTCATTAACGATCCTTTCAACTTGTTCTGTCCCCATCCCCTTGAAGGATAGATCACTTGAATTGCAACCCACACAATTGGTCACAGTTTTTTTGGATTGACCACAATGGTGACAGATCATTTGACCCCTCTGTCTATGATAGGTCAAAGATATGGAACATTTAGTACAACTCTCGACACCCCCACATGAACGACACTGAACAAAAGAAGAATAGCCGCGCCTATTCAGTAACAACAAAGTCTGCTCTTTTTTAGCTATACGAACACCTATGGCTTCTTTCAAAACTGAACTTAGAACAATGCTGGAAACATTTCTCGAACCCTTTCGCGACTTTCGGTCCTGAAGTTCTTTCCTCAAATCAACAGTATGTACGGGTGGCAAACTTCCCCCTCCCACCCTTTCGGGTAGAGCGATATACTGGAATTTACCTTTTTCCCTGTTATGCCAACTCTCCAAGGAAGGGGTAGCTGACCCAAGAATACAGACAGCTCCTTCCTTTATAGCCCTAACAGTAGCGACATCCCGAGCCTGGTAACGCGGAGCTTCATTTTGTTTGTAAGTTGAGTCGTGTTCTTCATCAACCACTATTACCCCAAGATTCTTGACCGGAGCAAATACGGCAGAACGTGCACCCACAGCTACTAGCCTCTCTCCTGTCTTTAACTGCCTCCATGCATCGAATCGTTCACCTTCAGACAGAGAAGAGTGCAACACGGCAACTTGATCTCCAAAACGAGCGCGAAAACGAGAAACGGCTTGAGGCGTCAGAGAAATCTCTGGAACTAAGACAATGGCACCTCTCCCTTCTTCCAGAATCTTGTGGATTACTTCTACATAGACCAAAGTCTTCCCAGAACCTGTAATACCATGGAGCAATGCAGAAGTACCTCTTTCTTCTTCATACAACTCTAAAATTGTTTTAATAGCATTGGCCTGATCTTCTGTAGGTACATGCTTCATTACACCGGACATAGGAATGTCGGAGAACGGGTCCCTATTCACCTCCCTATCCTCTACCTGCACCACACCTTTTTTTTCAAGTTCAGCGATCACTCCACGGCTGAACCCAGCCTGTTTAATTAGGTGAGACAACTCTACAGTGCCACCGAAACTGGCCAAAATTTGATAGGCTTCAAATTGTCTCTTGGCCGCTCCCAGTAATTTTTTGAGCTCAGTTAAATCCTCAAACCATTTGTGAATATTTACGATCCTCTCCGTCTTAATTGGAGAAGTATTGGGTGGTTCTACTTTGATTTCTACTATTCCAGCAGCCACCAAATTCCGAAGATCCGATTGGATCGAACCCATCCCTAATTTTCTACGAAGAAAATCTAGAGAATAGCCACTCTTGCCACCGAGCAGATTTACTATCCTATGTTGCCTAGAAGTGAGTCCAGTGCACGATGCATCTAATAAATACACTTTTTTCTTGGGGATGCGGGACAAAAAGGCAGGGAGCATGGCCTTGAGAATTATTCCCAACGGAGTAGCATAATATTCGGCCATCCAAAATGCCAAATCTAGTTGCTTCCTAGTAACAGAAGGCTCGCTGTCTAAAATATCCAGAACAGCTTTGACTTTTTTAAGTTCTGTCTGAGCAGCCGAACCCACAACGAAGCCGATCCTTTCTCCATTTCCAAAAGGAACTAAGACTCTACTTCCTAGTTTGGGATTAAGGTCGCCAGATGAATAGATGAACACCTGATCTAATGGAAGCGGCAGTGCTACCTCTACATATTTCGCACAGTTGTTCAGGCTTTCTACTCCAGGAGTGTCAGGATTTCATACTGTCGCTTCTGAGGCGTTACCTCTGGCCCTTCTGGTCCCCAGTACACATTAATTTCACTACGAATCCCCACTTCGCCGGGAATGTAAATACCTGGTTCGACTGAAAATCCAACTCCGCTGATCAGTGTTCTATCATCTCTGGTTTCCAAGTTATCCAGATTGGGACCACTACCATGAAGGTCAACGTCCATAGAATGCCCTGTCCGATGGACAAAGAAATCTCCGAAACCACTCTTCGAAATCGCATTTCGACAAACGTCATCGACTTGATAGCCAAAAATTATTTCTCCTGAAGCATAAGAATCATTGAGAAACTTAATCGCTTCCTCACGAGCGTCCCTCACAGCTTCCCAAATTGTTTGAACACGAGAAGAGGGCTGTCTGTCCAAAATTCCCATCCAAGTTTGATCAGCAAAGACTCCCTCTGTGTTTTCTTTTCCCCATAAGTCTATCAAAAGGATTTCTCCTTTTGATATATAATCCCCGCTCGCCCCCGGATCGTAGTGAGGATCGGCAGCGTTCTTGCCGATCGCCACATGACAATCTGGATGCTCCTGTAGTCCTCGATCGTATAATCGATCCCGTATCCATTCTCCCAATTCGCCTTCTAGTAATGGTTTCCCATGTCGCACCTGCTCTGAAGCTCTTTTAAAGGCTCCCATGGCCACTTCTCTCGCAATTTCTGCACACCTTCTATGTCCCCGCAATTGCTGTTCAGTCCACACCGAATGGAAAGTTGATACGAAATCACCAGAGCTCACGACTTTAGTTCCAATTTTAACTAGTAATTGTAATATCCCAGATGGCACGCGATCTAAAGTTGGAACATTCGAATGAGATGACACTTCCATTGCTAGACGGGGTTTCCCCCGCAACAGGACGGTCAGTTTTTCCTCCATTTCACGCCAGCCCCGATAGTCTAGTACTTTCCATGGCCAATGATCCCAAACGCCATGTTCAATAGCATGGATCAAGGCTACCGGTTCGCCTCGAGCAGGAATCAAAGCAAAAGACCGCCGTGTGGTTTTCTGCAAGCCAAGCATAGTTTTTGCTATAGGATTTTGACCATGAAAATCATAGAACAACCACCCGTCTAAATCAGCTTTCTGGAGAGCTTTCTGGACTTCAGAAAGCTGAAGAGGTTGTTGCTCCGACAAGAGTTCCTTGGGGTCAGTCATCACAGTTGTCTAAGATCAAAACACTGGCTCTTCTGAAGCTTCCATTTCTTTTAGAGCTTCCCTTAAGAGTATTTCTTCTTCCTCGGAAATCACCCTACTGACAGCAGGCTCCATTTCATCTGAATGCTTGTATTTTAGGAAAAGGACCAGAGCCATGACTCCAAGAAATAAGACTCCTGGAGGAACCACCCAAGCCAGCAAGCCAGCACCAGAAGTTCGAGGATAAGCTAGGTATTCTTCGCCATGATTAAAGATCACCCAGTCCACTATCTCCTGTACTGATCCACCATCACGTGCCATAGTCTGAAGGCTATCCCTCAGCATAGCTCCCTGCAGCGAAGTACAAACTTCCAACATTAAACCTGGACAATAAGGTGACTTCAATCTTGAAATCGCCTCTTCAGCAACCGGATGTGGTTCGACGGGATAACTCAACGGCTCCTGTTGCATCTCTGCAGAAAGATCCACTACATACAAAGCAAATAAACAAACAGCGCAGATTCGGAACGATTTCGAGATTTTCTCTTTCATCATGAAATATCCATATTAGAATTCGAGAGCGCCACAGCACAGTGACTACACGCTCAATCTAGCTAAAAACCTCTGGCGGATGCCAATTTCAACCTCAGCTCACCTCCGCGAGTGCTCTCAAAACAGCCTTCACACCCAAGCCAGTCCTCTTTGGATTATAACCACCTTCTAACGCTGCTACCACGCCACACCCTCTTGGAGCACAACGAATGACTTCTGTAGTTAAGAAATGTAGATCTTTGGGTTCCAAGCATAGATCTCCTAACGGATCTCCTTCCATCACATCAAATCCCGCAGAAATCAATATGAAATCAGGATCAAACGACTGTAGCACTTGATCAAAGTTCTCTAAGAATAGATCACAATAAGTAACCGAAGATGTCCTAGCTTCAACAGGAACATTCTTCGTCATTCCGAGTCCTTCGCCTTCTCCAATCTCATCTGCCGCTCCAGAACCTGGAAAATGCGGCCATTGATGAAGAGAAAAATAATAAACTGACCCATCAGCATAAAAAATGTCCTGGGTTCCATTGCCATGATGGACGTCCCAATCGATGATAAGCACTTTTTGTACTTTACGATTTGCCTGTAACCAACGTGCAGCTACAGCCACGTGGTTAATAAGACAAAAACCCATGCTTCGGTCTGCAGTAGCATGATGCCCTGGAGGACGAGTGGCGACAAAAGCGGTCGACAGTTCTTTGTCATGCACCAGTTTGACTGCCTTGATCAGTGCAGCACTAGAACCACAAGCCGCTTTCCAGGAATTGGTAGAAACAACTGTGTCAGGATCAAGCGAAACCAGTCGAGATTCTCTAGTAGCTAGGGCAACAGCATCTCGAATTTTTGTTAAGTGTACTCCAGTATGAACACGAAGAAGATCTTCCTCTTCTATGTTCCCCGGTTCGACTTGAATCACTCTCCCATCTAAAGCCAATAAATCCTGCCCAACGGACGAAGCGACCGCCCTGAGTCGTCCTTGGTGCTCAGGATGGCCCCACCCAGTATCGTGCAAAGAAGCATCCGAATGGATGAGGAATCCAACTGGAGGGAAGTTGCCATCGGAACCAGTCAATTAATTCTGCAGATTTGCTTCTGCAATCCGTTCCTGAAGAGTACGGACCGAATAAACCCTCGAACGCAAAGCAATTAAAGCGTCACATGCTGCACTAGTCGCGGACATGGTTGTAAAGTAGGGGACCTTATGAGAGATGGCTGCCCTACGCATCGAATAGTCATCGTATTGTGACTGTTTTCCTAGAGGTGTGTTAATCAGTAGATCAACTTTCCCGGAAACTATGCGATCTACTATGTGTGGACGACCTTCACCTACCTTGTACACCCGTTCCGATGGTATACCCCTATCCTTCAAGTACTGATGGGTCCCTTCAGTGGCCCATATATCAAACCCCATATCATGAAACCTACGTAAAATCGGTGCCACTGTTCGTTTATCTCTGTCATTGACGGTGACGATCAATGTGCCGCCTTTAACAGGGAGCAAGTTGTCGCAAGCCGCCTGAGCTTTGGCCATCGCCATTCCAAAAGATTCAGCGATTCCCATCACCTCTCCGGTCGATTTCATTTCTGGACCTAACAATATGTCCCCTTCAAAACGATCAAATGGGAAAACCGCCTCCTTTACAGCAACAGTTGAAGAAGGTTGGGGTTCTGAGATTTTTAGGTCTTTCAGTTTTTCCCCTACTATGACTTGTGCAGCAATCCTACCTAAAGAAAGACCGGTTGCCTTGCTAACAAAAGGAACGGTCCTCGAAGCCCGAGGGTTTACTTCTATGACGTACACGACCCCGTCCTTAATGGCATACTGGACGTTTAGCAGTCCCACCACGCCGAGTTCCAGTGCAAATTTCCTTGTTTGGTCCCTTATTTGGTCTATCTCATCCGTGCTCAATAGATAAGGAGGTAACACACATGCCGAATCACCAGAGTGGACTCCAGCACCCTCAATATGCTGCATGATTCCCCCTATCACGACCTCCTCCCCATCACACAATGCATCTACATCCGCTTCAAAAGCATCCTCTATAAAACGATCGATTAAAACTGGGTGGTCTGGAGAAATCTTGATTGCCTTTCCAAAATAATTCTCCAATGAAACACTATCGTACACAATTTCCATACCACTACCACCCAAGACATAACTAGGGCGAACCAATAGTGGATAACCTATCTTTTCAGCTACAGCCAACGCTTCCCTTTGGCTTCTGGCTATTCCATTCTCAGGTGCTGTTGCTCCGACTAACCGGCATACTTTCTCAAAGCGCTCTCTGTCTTCAGCTCGATCGATAGCTTCGACAGAAGTCCCTAGTATGCTCACGCCAGCCTCTGATAAGGCTCTGGCCAAGTTGAGTGGAGTTTGACCTCCCAGCTGCACTATGACCCCTTCTGGCTGCTCCTTTATTACAACCTCCAACACATCTTCAAACGTAAGAGGTTCAAAATAAAGTTTGTCACTGACGTCAAAGTCGGTTGAAACAGTCTCCGGATTTGAGTTGATCATGATAGTTTCATAACCAGAGTTTCTGAGCGACATAACTGCCTGTACACAACAGTAGTCAAACTCTATTCCCTGACCAATCCGATTGGGACCACTCCCCAAAATTACTATTTTACGATTGTCTGACGGATTTGATTCGTCTGCATCCTCATATGAGGAGTAATAGTAAGGAGTCTCAGCAGGAAACTCTCCCGCACAGGTGTCAACTACATTGTAGCTTGGATGAAGACCAAATTTGTGCCGTCTCAGGCGCACTTCTGTTTCGCTCTCACCTCTTAAGTCTGCAAGCTGAGCATCAGAAAATCCATTCCTTTTCATCAGTTTCAAATCTGTAAGTTCAACTTTGTCCAAGCCTTGGTACCGCGACTCCATACGAAGGATTCCAATAAGTTGGTGAAGAAACCATGGGTCGATCCTGGAGGCCTCGTAAATATCCCCCATAGCTTCAGAAAATTCGATATCCTCATTCTCGTCGATAGCCAAGGACAGTGCACGCTTCAACTGGAATATTCTATCTGGCGTTGGGATTCTGAGTGCTGATAAAAGCGTTGAGAAATCACTCGACATCAATCCGTCATCCTCTAAGGAAGCCCCAGTCATCCAGCCTGGTCGGCCAATCTCAAGCCCTCTGATACCCTTTTGCCAGGCAGACTTAAAAGTCCGACCAATAGCCATTGTTTCGCCCACTGCTTTCATTTGTACCCCAAGAACCCGACTGGCTTCAGGGAATTTATCAAAAGCGAATCGGGGGAATTTGACGACAACATAATCTAGAGCAGGCTCGAAAGATGCTGGAGTTGTTTGAGTGATGTCGTTTGGTAACTCATCCAGCAAATAACCCACAGCCAGTTTAGCACCAACTCTAGCTATCGGAAAACCCGTTGCTTTGGAGGCTAGTGCTGAGGATCGGGAGACTCTTGGATTCATCTCGACAACTAGCATTTCACCAGTGACAGGATCAATAGAAAACTGAATATTACAACCTCCAGCTTCTACTCCTATTTCCCGAATGATCGCGATTGCAGCATCCCGCATCTTGTGATATTCAACATCCGAGAGAGTCTGTGACGGAGCTACAGTGATAGAATCACCAGTATGAACTCCCATAGGATCAAAATTTTCTATCGAACAGACGATTATAACGTTATCAGAGGCATCACGTACGACTTCCAATTCATACTCTTTCGCTCCTATCACACTCCTGTCTATAAGAACTTCTGTAATAGGAGATGCCTCTAAACCATGGGCGATGAACTCCTTAAATTCCTGCGCATTATATGCAATCGCACCACCCGTTCCACCCATGGTGAAACTCGGTCTAATTATGGCCGGATAACCTACTTCATCAATTATTCCAAAAGCTTCGTCAATTGTCTTAGCAAACCCTCCATGTGGCACGGATAGCCCGATGCGACCCATAGCAGCTGTAAACTGTTCCCTGTCTTCAGCCATTTGTATAGATGTTGCATTAGCTCCAATTAACTCCACCCCATATTTTTCCAGAACACCATTCTCAGTTAGAGCCATGGCAATATTCAAAGCCGTTTGACCGCCCATAGTAGGGAGAAGAGCATCGGGACGTTCTCTCTCAATTACCCTCTCGACCCAATCAGGTGTTAATGGTTCGACATAAGTCCTATCTGCGAGGTCGGGGTCCGTCATTATCGTGGCGGGATTGGAGTTGACCAAGATTACTCTATAGCCATCTTCTTTTAGTGCACGAACCGCTTGTGTCCCAGAATAATCGAATTCACAGGCCTGTCCAATAATTATCGGGCCAGATCCCAAAATCAGTATAGAATCAAGATCGGTACGTCTAGGCAATAGAACAGGCCTCATGTTTCAAAGTGAAAATCCAGGCAATCTCTAAGAGCAAAACCACTGACACCGAGATCACCATATTTTTGTCATTTTTTCTTTGTTGACTCTTTTCTGACAGCCATGGCCAATGCAAATATAAATCCTCCCCAAACAAAACCTAGGACCAGAACCATAGTGACTACTGTAGATGTGGTCATGATTGCAGAGTCCTTATTAAGCCAATTTTTACCAGAAATTTATACACGGTCACTAGCTCGAATTTCAAGGATATCGGAAATCCCCCTCAGCGCTTCTATGACATTGCCAACATGCTCGGTCCGATCAATATCCAGCAGTTCGATTCCCCGGGAAACTTGGCCTCTGTCAACGCCAGCAGCAAATGCTTTATCCTTAAATTTCTTTACCACAGACTTAACTTTCAAGTCGTCTATACCATTCGGCCTCACCAAAGAGCAAGCATAAACTAATCCAGACAACTCATCACACG
>JAPKDG010000085.1 GCA_028822645.1 Longimicrobiales bacterium
TCTTGTGGTGGGGGTGGAGGTAGTGCCACTGTTCCTGAACCTCCAGTATCACAATCACCCAATCTGTTTAAGACATTGGTCATCGATGGATACGTAGAGGGTGCAAATGTCTTCGTTGATTTCAATTTTAACTTGATTCAAGATGAGGGAGAGCCCTCAGGCACCTTTAACTCAACTACCTATGAATACGAATTCGACTCAACTGGATTCGGAGCTATCACTAACTTCACTGAGACGTGTGGACTGAATCGTCCTAGAGTCGCACAGGTACCAGTGGGTGCCATAGATTCAACACGCGGAGTCGTTAACACTGCCTATACCATGATGTATTTCCCCCATGATGGTGGTACATCCAAAGCAAACGTCACTCCATTCACCACGATGTTAACGAATTCTATTAACGACAAACTGTCCACTGGTATTAGTGTTGCCGATGGTTGTGGCACAGAGGCAAACCAACTCGCACAAGACATTCAGTCCGAACTCAACACCGTACTCTCCAACCTAGAACGAAACTTCGAGATCGGTAGAAGTTGGTTCTATGAGGATTTTATTGCGTCAGAGGATACTGCACAGCAATCGATTGGTGAAAAAATCGTTGATTTTCTAGGCACACTTCACGCCATTGAGGGTTTACTCAAAGAGACTTATAACATGGGATTCAGAGGAATGCTTAGCGACGAGGTAGTAACCCTGATCCTGAACAACTCAGAGTTCGACAGTGTTACCTTTGAGATACAAAACGAGACCGTATCGACTCAAGAAGGTGAACACTTCCGATACAATAGACGACATAACTTCTATGATCTTCGAGTTAACTCCCAAGGACAACTACTCGACTCACAAGACACACCCATTGAGATTACTCTACAAAATTTAGAAAATAATTCAACAGTACTCATATCAGAGAACTATGAAGAATGTAAAACTATTATTTCTGGACAAGATGGATGCGATGAAAATAAGGTACTGATCGTTGCAGACCATATGATTCATATTTCTATCGAAGAGAGAAAAGAAGTTGATGGATACAACTGGAACAAAACCTTTATCAGATTTCTACCTGCTGACAATCAAGGACCAGTACTAGAATACTCTATCGATGAGAATGCAAGAAATGTCAAAAGGATTGAAAGCACATCGAGTTTCTACGAGGGATTCGAGCTGCAAATGAGGAACAGTTCCAATCCGCATTTTGATTTAGACCTACCGCTGATTATGTCAACGAGATACCCTGCTGATCTACAACAGATATATGCAGACCTAACTGCCATCGATATGACTATGGCAGGGGTTCAAGGCAACCTTTACCTACTCTATAGCAATGATGCTCTGATAATAGAAAATGGTAGTACTTCTAAGGGTCATCAGTGGGTATACCGATTCAACCGCAACCCTACTTTTGATCAGGAGAATTGTGAGCAACGAGATTTCTCTGACTACTCAGTGATACTGCAGACCTTTACAGGGGTGGAAGCATTTAATGTCTGTTCAGAGGGTATCTAGGAGATCACCAGAGAACACACTACACTCGGAACTACCTAGAGTCGCGAGTTAATTCCCAAGCTACCGAGCAGGCATCAAAGTTTTCAGATGAGCCTCAATGTCTACCGCAGTTTTTCTAGTCGCATCAGAGGCCACTACTCCAGTAATCAAGGTGTCCCCTTGCAAGCCAAACAGATATCTCAGTGTCAGCAAGCCGTCTGTAAGCGCATCTATCTGCCCATTGCCATCAATGTCTGCAAGTGCTCCTAACGCAGCAATACGCTTGCTTAGGGCCGATCCTGTGATGTAATCAGCGTTTGTCGCAACAGCCCCGCTTATTAGTGCTGTATCAGTTAAACCAAACATGCCTCTGAGGAATAGTAATCCATCTGTCAGAGCATCATATTGCCCGTTGCCATCAATATCTAACGAGCCGACTTTGACCGCTAGGTCCTTCGTCTGAATATGTCTCTTTGCAAGAAAGATTTCATAACGAATTTCATTAGATGCACTCTCCCGAACGCTTGCACCTGAGAAGTAAATAATATCATGCAGCCCATCTCCATTTACATCGCCATAAACTGGTTGTGAGTTTTTTAATGCCTCAGACATGGGAGGCCAAAAGCTTTCCCTTAAAAGCGAAAATTTATTTCCGCCAGTATTAATATAGACGTGGGGATGAGTCTCATAGCCCCAAGTAGCAACGACTATATCGTCACGCCCGTCACTATTAACATCCTCACAGGTAATTCTGTAAGAGTTATCCGCTAAATCTACATTTCCTTCCACTTCAATAGGAACAGCGGTCAAGCTTCCATCTTTGGCTGAAAAACCAGATAATTTATAAACCCATCTCATGTCATGGCCTTCAACGATATCCATCCCGTCGTTATAAAAATCTAGTTTATAGCCAGCCTGCAGATAAATTAAGTTTAAATCACTGTCCGACTGAGTGGCAATTTCGCAGCCGTATTCGAAGGATCCCCCAAGGTAATATTCGCCATCTAGCACCCGCACATCTATCGGCCCCTCATCACCATTCCAAGCTGTCCAGGTCGCACTGATAATGGAATCAGCGACTGTGATTACGGAATCCTTTTTCACCCATTCGTCGCTGTAACTCGGTCTAGCATGGAGGTCAACTCCAGACACACCACTCACTCGTGTAGCTGAAGAATACGCTAATGAGGCTGACTCAGAACTCGTTCTACTAAAAAAGACAAGGCCGCTTACTCCCACTGAAAAGGCGCCAACATTTTCCCACTCATTTACATATCGCCAAAACTCATTAGAGCCACCATAGCCAATCGGCTGAGTGACAACATCAATACTTCCAACCTCGTTATCCATTATGTGCGCGTTGTATCCCGTACCACAGGGGTCATTGCAACCAGTCCTTAAAATGGAATAGGTTCCATCGCCGTCTGACATAACGATCGCATTCTTGATGTTATCTCGAATATCCCAAGGATCAGCTCTCCCATCTTCACGACTTTGCGTCATAAAAATGTCATCATATCCATCCCCATTGAAGTCATAGACGATGTTCTCAAAGGTTTTTTCGATCGTCACTAATTCTTCGCCAAAAAGCGCAAAGGTTTGATCTGTAAAAGAATTATCCGCATTTTGAATAAACGCCAAGAGACCAGCTTTCGTGGGCTCATGGGTTACCGTTCCTTGGTCTAGCCCACACCACAAACCGACTAAAATATCTTTAACTCCATCCCCATTTAAGTCAGCCAAATCAAGGGTTTGTGCAGATGTGTGATTGCCACAAAGTAAATCATATTTAGGCCTCAAGTCTGGTAAGAGTATTGGAGTGGCATCGAAGACCTCATCGGAAGCTGCAGTGACGTCAGAGGAGAAAGAATTCAGGTTAACAAGCAAGAGACAGGCGCAGATAAAAGAGAGGACGAAAAATCTCATAATTGACCCTTTCGGATTTGATAGCTAACACTACTACATCGGCTTAGATTAACAAATCATTGTCAAATAGTACTATTTATTTATTGATGCCAAAATAGCGCCAAAACGACACATCAAATTGGATTCAAAGCGCCGCCCTTGAACCGAATTAAGGCATTAGCGTCTTCAGATGAGCCACAACGCTAACCGTTTTTTAGCTTGCGACC
>JAPKDG010000042.1 GCA_028822645.1 Longimicrobiales bacterium
AACGCTCATTTACGTAAGTATAATCGGCAGTAAATAGCTCCAACACACTGCGATCCTCTCGAACTAGGCTATTAAAGAAGAGCTGCGTCTCTTCTATCATTCCGTCGGCCAATTGTTCGTAAAAATCAGGATAAATGAGCCTGTCTGGATGAACCTTTTCCAGGTCCTCCAACCTTAGCCATTGGTTAGCAAATCTGGACCCCAGAGACGTGGCCTTAGGATCACCCAGCATTCTCTTGACTTGAGCTTCCAAGACCTCAGGCTGAGACAACTCACCATTTTCCGCACTCTGAAAAAGGATGTCATCAGGAGGAGCGCCCCACAAGAAAAATGAAAGCCTTGAAGCTAAGGCCCTATCACTTATTCTGTAACTTTCACCTGGTTTGACATTATCCCTAGGTGCTTCAAAGCGAAACACAAACTCAGGGCTTGCCAGGATAGCTTGTAAGGCAACCCTGATCCCACCTTCGAACCCGCCTTCTTCTCCACCCATCTCGTAAAATGACATTAATTCGTCTATATCTTGCCCATCAACTGGTCTTCGAAACCCTTTATCAGACAACCGGGAAAGAATCTCTCTCGCACACGGTCTGGCTTCGTCAGGAGTAACTGGCCTACAAGTAAATATAGCTCTCCGACTGGGAGAATCAGACACTCCCGTCGAACCATATGGGCCGTAGATAGCAAGATCCTTCAAATGGGCTATGGCAGTAACTCCGTAACCGCCCACTCCAATCTGTCTGTCGGTGAGAGACCACTCGTGAGGGGACACGAGATCTTCCATCAAAGACTCGGATTTCTTCAAGAAAGCAGCTGAAACACGATGTGGACCAGATGGGACATGAATAGGTTCTGTTTCCATGTTTACACCATTCGGATCCTGTGTATGCATCCATTTGTCCACTTCCAGGAGAGCCATCCGCTCACCATCGATGGATAATTCTATCTGTTCTGGTGGACTTGTCCTGCCATAAAATCCTCCAGTAGTTGTATGCTCAAACGCCAACTTGAAAACATATTCACCGTCCGCCAAGAAGTTATGCATTACAGAGATACCCCCTCGAGTTCCCCGAGGAGCTCCCTCAACTCGATCCCACTGAGTTACATAGCCAGAGTTGGTATAGGTCCTGGATCCGACTGGAGCTTTTGGATCTCCTACGGCGAGGCGGCTGACTTCTCCTGCAGCAGATAGGTACCCTCCTAAAAGAGTAGGAGACAGCATCTGCACATCAGCAATATTATCAAAATTGGCACTCTTCGTATCTAATGGTAGATAGTCACCGGCATCGATATCTAAGTCCAAAAGATCCTTGATCGACTGAGCATACTCTGCACGGTTCAAACGCTGGAACGTACGACTCCCTGGATTTGGATCCTCTGCAGCCGCATCATCGATAATCGTCTCTAGTGTCTCTACCAGCGCCAGAAGTGTATCCGGACTGGGTCGAGGAGCTCCTGGAATCGGCATCATCCCTGCTCTCAGCTTGACGATCATCTTCTCAGCTATCACTGGCTTCACGGTAGCCGAGCCAACATCGAACTCTGATAAGGTCAAATTACCCGTCAACATCACATCGTTGTGACATACGACACAGTATTTCTGGACAACCCCAGTTAATTCCTCAGGAGAAAGGTCCACAGGAAGTACTGAAGGAATAGAAATATCATCCGCAATATAGCTTTGGATTATTTCATTTTGTGGCACCCTCGTACGTACAGGGACCTCGACTCTGTCACTTGATAAAGCCAGTCCTATAGGTAAGGCCACATCCGAAGTCTGACCCGCAAGTAGTAGGATAAATCCCACCACAGTCGCACTAAATGCCTTCATAAATACCCTCTGTATAGTCTACTGGCCGATCACAACTCACTGAAATCAATTAGAAACCTACTATATGTTCAAACAATACTACCTTAAAACTGACTAAATTCGAACAACGGTTCTATATTGACTTGAAGCGAATTTTGGCGACGTCCCTACCTTCATAAGATTGGACTTAAATGACCATTTGACAAATTTTGATTGTCTAAATAACTAGTCTAAGCTTAGTAGGCACACCTCGGTGTCCCCAAAAATACAAAATAGAGCATACCTAACTTAGTTGGAATTGATACATGACACGCAGCAACCCATGGATTTCTAAGGCTGACTGGACTCCTCTTCCAAAAGGTGAGATCGATGTCTGGAAGTTTTCTCTTGCTCTTCGAGAAAACGACCGAAACATATTATCGCAAGATGAACTCGAACGGTTCAATCGCACTGATTCCAAGCCAAAACATGAGAGAAAGATTGCTAGTAGAGCTCAATTACGAAGGATACTCTCCCTGTATACAAGCACCGATCCTTCCGAAATCTCATTTGAATATGGACAAAACCAAAAACCTTTACTTCCAAAGCACTCAGATTTGAGTTTTAACCTTTCGCATTCCGAAAACATGGGTCTCGTTGCCGTAACGTACAGCCGACGAGTCGGTATCGACCTTGAGTACTTGGAAGCTGAACGTCCTTTTTCCAAAATCGCAGAACGTTTCCTCACGAAAAGCGAAAACGACTTTATCAACGGATATCCAGAAGAAGAACGCTCACGAGCCTTTTACCGCATCTGGACCCTTAATGAAGCCTACCTGAAAGCCCTGGGAACGGGTCTGAGCGTTTCCTCCAATGATTTTAGTATTGTGCCCGACAATGACACAGGAAGATTCTTGCAGGATACCAAAGTCGCAGATGACCTAACTCAAAAATGGATGTTTGAGACTATCAAAGCCGACAACTCCTACCTAGGAGCACTTTGCTTTGAAGACCTCGACACCGCGACTCGTTTCTGGAAGGTATAAATCTACTTAGCGATCTGAAGATCCCAGCCGTCCGGATCTAGAACATGATAGCTATCATACCCTTCTCCTCCGGCTTGATCCCGACGCGGGTTTAGGCCGCGACTCTCTAATTCTTCCCTGACAGCATCCGTGTCAAAATTCTTCAGCTTCCATGACACATGATTGATGACACCCGTAAGTGGTGGACGATCACCACGTCCCGCGGTCTGGTTCATGGGCTGCCTATTGTTGCGGATGATGATATTGCCCACATCGCCGATAGCCAATGAAGCTTGATTTGTACTGTTGTCGCTTCGAACTTCCCAGCCCATTAGATCATTATAGAAATCTCTACTCCGACCGTAATCAGACACCGCATAAGAAATATGATCCAGCCCAGCAGTTTCAAAAGCAGCTTGTGAGTCTTTGGACGAGTCAGTTTCCGCTGCGAGAGAGGACGGGTTTGCCACGGCATGAGAGCCTACAACAGCCAGAGCTAAATTTCTAATAAGTTGACGCCGATTCACTTTTCCATTCTCAAAATCTTTTACTAGACTTGAAATTATATTTTCCATTTTGACCATATCCTTTTGAAGTGAACTGGAGAAATTTTTAATTCCTATTTTGATTAAGGAAGAAGGTCCTTTGACAGCATGCCGTGGATTCCTTTAACGCCATCTACTAGCTGAGTGACTCGAAGGTCAAGGGCCACCGAGCAAAGTATATAAGCGTCCCCTCGGTCCATCCCCTTTTCCGTTACTAAAAACTCTATCATCTGACGTGTCGCTGAGCGAGCGGCTTCGTCGAGGTCTACATCTAAGCCCATAGATATATAATGAGTTGGGGTCTCAGCTCTCGGCCAAAGTAGGTTTTGATCTTTATGTAGTTCAACCTCGATGACACCTGACAGAGAAGTTTCTATTGCTGTTCCACTGACCTCTCCATCTCCTTGAGCAGCATGACCATCCCCGATAGAGAGCAGGCCTCCAGGTACATGAACTGGCAGAAACAAGGTCGCACCCACAACCAGCTCTTTATTATCGAGGTTCCCTGTATGATGACCTGGCGGGTTGCTTGAAACCCGCCCTCTTAGAACTGGAGGAGCGACACCAATGGATCCAAAGAAGGGCCTCATGGGTATAACCGCGTCCGTACCCTTCATGTAGGCAACATCATTCTCAAGGTCAAGATCAAAGTAACCCAAACCACCATAAGGAAAATCGCCAGGTAGCGTCCCTCCGTCAGGTAAAAACCCAGATAAACCAAACGGAATCATGTAATCGATATCCTTGATGGTCACCTCCAATACATCACCCGCTTCTGCGTCTTCTACATAGATCGGGCCAGTCAACGGATGGGACCCAGGACCACGTTCTATAACCCCTGCTTCGACTTCCATCATTGAGGATGGAATCGCATCAGGGTCCGCGCCTGCCATAATCAGTCGGGTGACGCCCCGAGCAATCATTGTCTCTACATAGATCTGGTCTCCTGATTTTATTCTCAATACTGGTTCTACCCCGGCATCGTAATAACCCCAATGGACATTCTCAGCGGTCAGCTCGAGATTGTGATCAATGAGATTCTGAGCTGCCACTACACTGGATGAAGTCACCCACAAACTCAGATACTGTAGTGCAAATACAAACAGGGAAATATTTTTCATTTAATTCTAACTCCCAAGAAATTGAAGATGTAAATACTCAGTGCAAGGCACTATCTCATACCTTCCAATTCTAAAACTGCCCGCCCGTCTCTGATGGTCAACTCCGTACCATACTTAGCGGAAAGATCTATGAAATCCTCCAAGATAGACTGTGCTTGCTCTTGTACAGCAATTTCGGCCAATCCACGACGGGTTAAAAATGGAATATCATCTAAATCGGAACGATAGGTCTCCCCTTCATCCAAATCGAGTGGTATAAACTCCATGCTGACGACTTTCCCATTTCGAATCGTCAATTCTGAAAGGAGACCCTCCCATGGTCGACTTGCTTCATAAGCTCCAATCCCTGGCTGTAGTCCCTGGTAGGCCAATCCACCGAGCTGGCGAATTAGAGGTTTCCCCTTGTAGATCTCAAGCCCGTCGAATGCACGTTCTCCATGGCCCACATACATGGAAGCCCCAGCGTCGATGACCATTCTAGCAAAATCACTCTGCCACTCATGGAGATCCGGGACCGGCTCATGACCCAAATCATCAAAATCATCGCGGTCAATCTGAAAATGTTGGTAATAGATGACAAAATCAGCATGGCCGGCAGCCTCTCGCACGGCTTGGAGATTACGGTCGATATCCTCCTGTTGGCCCGTCCAGACCCCATTGACTGTCCCTGAGATCAGGTCTCTCTCATCACGACTGGTCGTCGCAGCTATTAAGCCAACTGTAACCCCATCTACCTCTATGTAGGCAGGGGCTGTAGCCGTTGCTAAGTCGACCCCACCTCCCGCATATACAACGTCGTTAGCTTCTGCAGACAATCGTGTTGCGGCAACCCCACAATCTCCTAAGTCCCATGCGTGGTTGTTGGAAATCGACATCAGGTTAAAACCTAGAGATGCAAGGAATTCCATCACTCCAGGTTCGACCGCATGTGGCCCTCCAGTATTGCCAGGACGTTGTCCGCGAGGTAGCGAAGGCTCCCCCAAAACCACCACATAATCTTCTGGTAGACCACAACGATCATGTTCTGACTTGACGGCCATTTCAAAGTTCGTAAAAGCAACATCAGCATTATCTAGGATTGGCTTCAAGGAACCAAACGGGTTCTCCCAAGACAACCTAGGATCAATCTTGATCAACGCTTGCCCGGCAACAACTAGGGTTAGCTCCGACTCAGGTGGTTGTACGCCACAGCCTGTCATCACAGCCACAACTGCAATCATTAGATTCTTACTCATTTCACATTCCATCGGGACAGATAGAAACACGCACTTTGATCAATCATCTACAGATCTAGGTGCCAACAACAACAGTGCCACTCCGACAATGACTAACCCTGGGATGTCTCCCCATAGGTGTCCCCTTTCCATGGGGTCACCTACTGCATGGATCGTCATGATCCCCGCGTGAACGATACTAGACCATGCCGTAAAAGCTATCAGACTTCGGTGAGAAGCAGGATTACGGGAAGCTATGACAAGAAAAATCCCCAATGTAGCATAAACACCCTGAATCATCTGCTCGTATTCGGGGTGTTTCGGCTGCCACTGCCATCCTGATGGCCACCATTGCATCAGCGGTACAATCGCAAATATGAAGACAAGGCCTACCAACAGAAGGATAGTACTCAATGGTTGTTGGGTTCGATCTTGTTTGACTTCTCCCATATGATCTCCTCATCTGGCCAACTAACTATCAATGCAAAGTTGTGATGGATTCTGCCCCGAAGGGTGGCCTATCCGCAAGCCATGACTAATGTTGTTGGAATCGGAATCAATAAAAAATAATGACATCTGCAGGAGTGAAGAAATGTTGAGACTAGGTTTTGGAAGCTGGACCACCCGCGTGTCGATGTTTCTCTTAACGCTATTCATAGCATCAGCTTGTAGTGACGGGAGTCCACCTGAATCATCACAAACTGACGAATCGGTGTTTACCTTTGAGACAATGCGCTCGCCAGTGTCGGGTCTTCGAGGTGTCGTTTCGACCAGCCAACCCCTAGCCGCCAATGCTGGCCTCGACATCCTAAAAAAAGGCGGCAATGCCATCGACGCAGCCGTCGCGACCGCAGCGGTACTCACAGTTGTTGAACCCATGAGTACAAGTTTGGGTGGCGATGCTTTCATCATGGTATACCTAGCCAAAGAAGATCGCCTAATCGGAATCAATGCCAGCGGAAGAGCACCTGCAGCAGTCAACCTTGATAAACTAAATGAAAAACTAGAGAAACATGAAATGGATCGTATCCGTGGAATCTACTCAGTCACAGTACCTGGAGCCGTCGATGGATGGTTCGAGGTGCTGGAAGAGTACGGGACCATGAGTATGGCCGAAGTTCTCGAACCCGCAATCCACTACGCAGAAAATGGTTTCCCGGTTTCCCAAATAATCGCCGAGGCATGGGAGAGCCTTGAAGACTCTGAAGAACCTTCTACGAGAGAAACATGGCTCGTCGATGGCGAGCACTCTCCCCGGGTGGGAGAAGTCTTTGTAAATAAAGACTTGGCCCGAACCTTCCGTTTATTAGCCACCGAGGGAAGAGACGCTTTCTACAAAGGTGAAATAGCGGAAGCTATCGTGAATTATTCCAATGACCATGATGGATTTTTGTCTATGGAAGACTTTGCAGAGCATACCTCAACGTGGGTAGAGCCAATTCATGCCGATTACAAAAACTACCGACTCTACGAACTTCCTCCCAACGGACAAGGCATTGCGGCTTTAGAAATGCTAAAGATTCTAGAAAACACTGATATGGGATCGATGGAGCATAATTCAGCAGAATATCTACACTATATTATAGAAGCCAAGAAACTGGCCTATGCAGACATCCAGAAATGGAATGCCGATCCAAGCTTCAATGATTTGCCCATCAACCAGATGATCTCTAGTGAATACGGACAGAAGCAGTTCAGTAGAATCAGTGCGGGACAAGCTATGGAACGTCCAGAATCAGGGATTCCCGACGAAGGGGACACCGTGCTCTTGGAAGTCATGGATAAAGACAACAACGCTGTCTCCTTCATTTACAGTCTATACTCCGGGTTCGGCTCTGGCCTAGTAGCTCCGGGAACTGGATTTACCTTACAAAACCGTGGAGCGCTGTTTTCACGAGAACCTGATCATTTGAATGTCATTGAACCAAAAAAGAGACCTTTCCATACCATCATTCCTGCAATGGCTTTCAAGGATGGCGAATTTTTCATGACATTCGGAGCCATGGGTGGAGCGGTACAACCCCAACAACATGTACAGATATTCCTGAACGTCGTAGAATTCGGGATGAATGCACAGCAAGCAGTAGAGATCTCACGGATTAATCACAACAACGGCTTCAGAGTAACTGCAGAACCTGGAATCTCTGCCGATGTGATCGCACAACTGGAACGCTGGGGTCATGAGATGACACATAGGACGACAATCGGCGGCGTCGGCGGTGCTCAGTTGATCATGTTTGACCGGATGACCGGTGCAATGACGGGAGGTTCAACTCCCCACAAAGATGGAATGGCAGTGGCCTATTAGCTAAGAAATCCTGAGACTAAAGGGTAGCCATCGCTTCGAAGCAATGATTCTTACAATTCATTCATCATCCACTTTTGTAATCTAATGACAACCACAGGAAAACAAATGTCTTTAAGAGTAATATTATCAGCAATCGTCATATTGGTTCTTGTCGCCATTTTCCGAGTGATCGGTGACTCTGACGCCGCTGACCTGGTACTGACCAATGGCAATATCGTAACAGTAGATGATGGCAACCCTACCGCTCAGGCCATAGCAATTCGAGAAGGAAAAATTCTGGCCGTAGGTAGTGCTGTAGCCATTGATGAATTTGTCGGCCGTCAAACAGAAATCATTGACCTAGAAGGCCAAACTGCCATCCCTGGATTTATAGAAGGACACGCACACTTCAACGGAGTCGGGCAAGCTCAACTGCAACTCAATCTCATGAGCGTAGCGAACTGGGACGAGGTGGTCGCCATGGTGGAAGAAGCGGCGAACAGTGCAGAGCCGGGGGAACTGATTCTTGGACGAGGATGGCATCAAGAAAAATGGGACCGTGCCCCAACTCCTAATGTAGAGGGGATACCACTGCATATAACCCTGAGTGCCGCTTCTCCCGACAATCCGGTTTTGCTGACCCACGTCAGCGGCCACGCCGTCTATGCCAACGCCAAGGCTATGGAACTTTCTGGGATCGACAATACCACACCAGATCCAAGCGGCGGAGAAATCATACGAGATGGAATGGGCAATCCCATCGGCTATTTCAGAGAAACTGCGAGTCGCCTCCTGGCCCCCGCTCGCGAAGGAGCGACCCCCACTGACCCCCGAAGAGTTGTTGAACTTGCACAGGAAGAGGCTTTGTCAAAAGGAATAACTAGCTTCCAAGACGCTGGGTCCAGCTTTGAACAGATCGATATTTTCAAAGAAATGGCGGAAGACGGGAGCCTCGATATTCGTCTCTGGGTTATGGTACGAGAATCCGTCGCAGAACTCACCGAAAATTTAGCAGAATACAGAATGATCGGTGTTGGTGAGGATCGGCTTACTGTCCGTGCTATTAAAATGGCCATAGATGGTGCCCTGGGGTCACATGGCGCATGGCTCTTGGAGCCTTACGCTGACCTCCCTGAAAGTGCTGGACTGAATACTTCTGACCTTGAAGATGCCGCAGCAACTGCTGAACTGGCCATTGAGCATGGATACCAATTTGCAATGCATGCAATAGGTGATCGTGGGAACCGTGAAACACTTGATATGTTTCAGTGGGCATTCGACAATAACCCTGACGAAGAAGACCTGAGATGGCGTATTGAGCATGCTCAGAACCTCCATCCTGACGATATTCCACGATTCGAGAACATGCAGGTCATCGCCGCTATGCAGGGCGTACATGCCACCTCCGATGGCCCATGGATTACTGATCGTTTAGGGCAGGAGAGGGTTGAGCGGGGAGCCTACGTCTGGCGAGACCTGATCGATGCCGGCGTGATCATAGGGAACGGAACTGACGCTCCTGTTGAAGATGTAGACCCCATAGCTAGCTACTATTCAAGTGTCTCACGGATGATGAGTAACGGTGAAGTGCTGACCCCGAGACAGAAAATGACTCGAATGGAGGCCTTAAAATCCTACACGATCAATAACGCTTATGCCGGATTTGAAGAGGACATTAAAGGATCGTTAGAAGTAGGGAAGCTGGCCGATATCACCGTCTTAGACCGTGACATCCTCACCATTCCCGAAGAGGATATCCCTAATACTGCGATCAGCTATACCATCGTAGGTGGAGAGGTTATGTACTCCGGAAACAACAACTGAGAAGTTGTATTGAAAAGTACAATCAATCAGGACTAGTCACAGATTCGAAATCCTTACCTACGATATCTCTGTAGGTTTCCGGGTCTGTTGCACCCTCCGTCGAGAAAACCATAACTCGAGAGCGGTGATTTAGGTTCAGACTTTTCCGAAGAACTTCATCTGCACTAACAACCTCTAAGCCGATCAAGCCTGTCACACCTGATTCACCTGAAACGATAGAGGATTCGTCGCCTCTTCTTTCAGCCAAACGTCGCATCCAAGGACCTACCCTGGTGTCATCAACTGTCATAAAAGCATCAATACCAGGCCGTAAAATTTTCCAGGCCAGTGAGGAGATTTCGCCACAAGAAAGGCCTCCCATTATAGTTTCTAGTGAACCTGAAGCTGATTCCGGAAGGCCAGACTGGGCACTACGATAAAGACAGTCGGCTTCGGTAGGTTCCACCACAGTTATGACCGGACGCTTTGGTCCGTATGTTTCCCATAGATGCCCACAAACGGCAGCGGCCAGACCGCCCACCCCTCCTTGAATAAATATGTGGGTTGGCCAATTGGTCTCAGGTAACTGCAGGAAAGCTTCTTCGACCATCAAGGCATAACCTTGCATCACCCAACTAGGTATCTCTTGATACCCCTCATAAGAAGTGTCCGAAACGACCTGCCAGCCGTTAGCATCTGCGTCATTAGCCACCTGAACCACAGCCTCGTCATAATTACCTTGTAACCGAACCACTTCAGCTCCAAGGGAGGCTATTTCCTGAGCACGACGTTCTGTCACGTGAGCTGGGACATAGATGACACAGCTACAACCACATTTCTGTGCGCCCCATGCAACCGATCTTCCATGATTTCCATCGGTAGCGCACACAACCGTAACGGACTTAGGGTCCGCTTCCCTCCCAGTCATCCTAAGCTCCCGTTCCAACACTCTGGAGACTGCGTAAGATCCTCCCAGAGCTTTAAAACTTGCAAGTCCAAACCTGGTGGATTCGTCTTTAATCCAAACTTCAGAAACACCTAACTCTTCGGCGATGCTTGGAAGAGAGTAAAGATTAGTGGGAGAATAGCCACTCCACTGTTTGATCTCCACTTTGGCTCGCTCGTACTCAGCAAGAGAAACTACAGAACGCTCTTCCTCTCCGTAGATCCGATCCCGTTCCAGATAATGATTGACTGAGAATTCCATCTTTTTAGATAAAGGCAAGTGACCGAATCAACGCCGCACCATAATGGCATCCCGGATGACCTTTCGGACTTCTAGTGTCTTTCCGGCCTCCTCCACAGACTGCCAAATACGAGAGAGCGTTTGTTGGTCGACTAACCCTCTAGCCACATCTCCTCTGGGAGTCCATAGCCCTTGATCAACGCGAAAGCGGTGAACAGCATCCACTGCATCTTCTGTGTAGGTTTGCGAAGCTGCATCTAAGGGAACGTCATCCGCATCCGGTTTATAGTATCCAATAGCATGGAGCAAGACTCTCAGCTGCCAGACGTCATTCCCTCCGAGTCTCTGCAGATCTCGATATCCAAGGGTCTGAGAAATCGAATTATAAATTCTTCGAAGTTCAGTCACAGGAGTTGGATTTTCACAAACGTTGATATTAGTAGTGACCTGATCTTGTCTTCTGGAGTTTCCGGGCCTGGGATCAGCAACGATTACCGCAGCGGACTGCAATCTGCCATCCCGCTTATCGCCTCCAGCGATTTGGCCCGCCATTAAAGCTTCAATTAGGCGGTCTGACAGATGACGTTCCGTATCTTCACTGGCTTCAAAACTCTCTGCAACTGCAGCCAAGACTTCAGGGCCCACTAGAATGTTTCCCTGTGTGACATAGTTGGTTCCTTCTCGGTGGCCGGCCCAGTGACTAGGACCAGTACCGGTATGTTGAGCTTTCGTTCCATCCAGGGAGATGACGCCTATCTGTCGTCTGGCAGACATAGAATCTCCTGCCACTGCCCTAATCATTGCGTCATCGGCATTCATCCCCGATTCGATAAAATCCAAGAGTTCTTTTCCGTATTCTACACGGGTGCTGGCTTGGGTCGCCACTGCACCTACCCCTGCACGAACCCAAGGCACGGCATTCCCCACACAAGCGACTCGAGTCGTTACGGCTACCCCAGATTCACGAGTTACAGGATCAATCGCAGCGATTGAAAATGTAGAGAAATGCATATCAGGTCCCCAGGATATTGGTTCTTGGGCCGCAATACTTTGAGAAACAAAGAGAATTATATTCCAGAAAATTGCACGCTTCAGCATATGTTCGCCCCTGATTTGATCGGTATTAGAAAGCCATAGATTTCGCTACAATCAACACACCCTCCAATCTGGAACCAATCACAGGTACCGCGAAAGAGGGGAGTCAAAATCACAAAAAAGGCCCTCTTATTAAAAGGCCGCCAAGCGCTGTAGTAGTTTGCCCCCTCACTCATCTGGGGCTACTGTCAACAGTACGATATTCAGAGTTGACCAAGTCCGGAGGTTTTTATGGAAGTCGATCGCAGAGCTTTTTTAGCAACTTTGGGAGTTGGGGCACTTGAGAGAATGTCCCCTGAAGACAAAGCGGAAGAACTAGAGCACTACATGATCCACATGCTCGAAGAGGAGCATGCTGAAAAAGAAGAGCCTTTATCTGAAGACGAACTGGAGGAGCAGGAGCAGGAGAGAACCGCACGTCGTGGAACTGGTTCACTGTTCACTTCAACGAGGGAGCTCGAACCGATGCCCCTAAATGCCACCCTCGAAGATTTCTTTAGACTTCGGTTCGCACCCGCACGCCACGTACTTCAAAGCGCCAACCACGCTCTCCAGACTGGGCAACCAGAAAGAACGATACTTGCGTGCCTATTGCATGATACCGTGCAAAACCTGATCAAGGTCGATCATGGGTACTGGGGTGCCCAACTCTTTGCACCCTACGTTGACGAGCGAGTCAGCTGGGGCATCCAATACCACCAAGCTCTGCGATTTTATCCCGATGAGTCAACGGGTTATGAATATCCTGAGATGTACAACAGGATCTTCGGTGAAGATTACGTTCCCGAACCCTACATCGCAGCAGCCTATAAGTACTGCAGAGCCCATAAATGGTATATGGAATCCCGCCTAATTACGGTTAATGACACCTACGCTTTCCAGGATGGTGTAGACGTGACAATCGAACCGTTCATTGACATCATCGGTCGTCACTTCAAACAGCCTAAAGAAGGGTTGGGTAATGACAATAGTCCCACAGCACACATGTGGCGCACCATGGCCGACCCGGACCGGCCACTCTAAAGACTGACCATTATTATTCATAACTCTGAATAGTTTTCGGGCCTAGCTTCCTTCCCTGAGGGAGGCTAGGCCTTCTCTCATTTGATCTTCCATCTCCTGTATCCATCCTGACATATCCACGGTGTCTTCCGGAGAATCGAAAGGGCCCAAGACCTTCATTTTCCAATTGATCCTTTCTTTTAAGAATAAGACATCCACTAATTTACTGTACTTCCATACACCATCAGCTACAACGAGATACACCTTCCACTGGCGTTTACTTAAGAAAACCTTCAGAGCACCATCTCTAAAACGCCGTAACTCTCCATCACGAGAACGGGTGCCTTCTGGAAAAATAAGAACCGGCCTTGTAGTTGTTCTGGCTGTTCTAAAGAGTTTCGTGAGGTCAGTTTTTTGACCTTTCCGAGGATTCACCGTGGGAAAATCCAACCTTGTTATGATACCAGAAACCAATGGAATCCACTTTGCATACCTCGCCCGGGTAACCATTACTGGATAACCTTCCCGTAGAATCCCGACGGCTAGTGGCACATCCATGAGAGATTGATGGTTCATCAATACCAGAACACCCGGATCAGAGGGTATCACACTCTGTACAGGGAAATCCCCTATTCCAGTAACTCGCATTATTCTGACAAATCCATCAGCAACCCACCTTCCCCATACACTGTGGATACTCTCTCGCTTACTAGGGAAAAGCCAAAGGACTAAAGGTAGTAGAGTTCTTTGTATCAGATCATGCACTAGTACAAACACTACAACTGCAGGAATCAACAAGAAGCCTTTGATCCGCATCACCGTCGCTCCCAAGTTTTCAAATGGCCGTTGCTACTGTACTCTATGCAAGTCAGATTACAATATTATCAAAATGAATCAAGGGTCACTAAGTTTTCATATTTCTAAATTGAAGTGGAGAAATTCGCGTGAAACCACAAAATTTTCGTTTAACTAAGAGCTGCTTGGTCACATGTGTGGCTCTGCTGTTTTCCATCTCGATGCCGATGTCTTCACAGGCTCAGCAAGCAACTATGGACCAGCGCGTCGGAGACTGGATGTACATCGGTGGGGATGTGGGCAGTCAAAGGTATTCGGAATTGAGCCAGATCGACGCTTCAAATTTTGAGGACCTCGATATTTCCTGGGAATGGGATGCTGGAAGTTTCGGTAATGTGCTTGCTCGCCCGACCCCTATTTATGTCGACGGCATGCTGATTACAGTAGCCGGAGATCGACGTTATGTTGTGGCCCTCGATGCAGGTACCGGCGAGACCCTCTGGACATTCCGCGAACCATCGACCCCTCGCTGGGAATACTCGATGAGAAAAAATCACGGAAAAGGTGTTGCCTACGCTAATGTAGACGGAAGAGACATTGTATTAGTCGTTAGCCCAGCTTTTTTCATGCATGCCCTCGACGCACATACCGGCCAACCCATCGAAGGATTTGGCGGTGCAATCCCGATCGAAGGATTTCCTAAAACGGGTACGGTTGATCTCTTGGCAGACCTCGGGCATGAATATGACGTATACGAAGGAATCCCTCTGGAAACCGGCTATATCACTAGCTCCTCTCCAGCGATTGTCGTTAATGATGTCATTATAGTCGGAAATTCAGCTGAGCAAGGATACAATCAATCCCGTCAAGAGAATGTTCCTGGCGATATTTTGGCCTACGACCTGCGGACTGGAGAGCATCTCTGGAAATTTGATGTTCTTCCAGGTCCTGGAGAATTCGGTCATGAGACGTGGGAGAACGATGCCTGGTCTTGGACTGGAGACATCTCTTCCTGGGCTCCTTTATCGGCCGACCCAGATCTCGGGCTGGTTTACGTTCCAACGAATGGGGCCACACAGGATTTTTATGGAGGATTTAGGCCTGGTGACAACTTGTTCAGTACCAGTCTGATTGCATTGGACGTCAAAACCGGTGAACGAAAGTGGCACTATCAACTGGTCCACCACGACATCTGGAACTATGACACATCCACCGCTCCGGTCCTCATGGACGTAACTATGGACGGCAAAGAAGTACCTATAGTGGTGCAGGCGACCAAGCAAGGATTCGCATACACATTCAATAGAGAGACCGGTGATCCGATCTGGCCTATTGAAGAAAAGCCCGTTCCAGAAGGTTTGATTCCGGGAGAAAAACTGGCCGCCACTCAACCTCATCCTACGCGCCCGGCTGCCTACGACATGCAGGGACTCCCGGAGGAAGAACTGATTGATTTCACCCCTGAACTTCGGGCTGAAGCACTAGAAATGTTAGAAGATTACGTATGGGGACCGTTCTTTAATCCACCACTACACCGAGGCAATGACCTCGGTAAGAAAGGATCACTGTGGTGTCCCGGAGACGTGGGCGGAACCAACATCGACGGAACTCCAGTAGCAGATCCTACCACTGGAATTATGTACATCACTTCTCAGAAGGGATGTTCTTCAAGGGTCATGATTACCGGAGCCGAGAGAGAAATTGAACACCCCGATGTCATCCCTACAGGTACTACCCTCACTGATTTTGCGGTGGGAGACGGTAATAGAGTCAATGTAAGAGGATTACAAATTTTTAGACCGCCTTACAGCAAAATCACAGCCATCGACATGAACACCGGAGACCACCTGTGGTCGAAACCCGTTGGTGATACTCCTGACAGAGTATTGAACCATCCTGATCTCCAGGGACTTGATATTCCCAAGACTGGATCAGGACGACAGTCTGCAATGTTGGCTACTCCAGATATTCTGATACACTCTGCCAATGGCAGTGATGGAACCCCGTATGTTCGTGCGAGAGACAAAGCCACTGGAGACATCTTGGGCGAAGTCGAAGTTCCTGGAAG
>JAPKDG010000043.1 GCA_028822645.1 Longimicrobiales bacterium
AATTCATCATGATTATTACCAGGGCTCCCAAGACATAAACAGCTGCCATAAATGGCGCGAGGATCCCCGTAATTTTGCCAATCCGGCCAATTCCACCCAGGACTACTGCCGCCACTATAGTCACGGTAACAAGTCCAGTAAGATACTGAGGTATACCGAAAGCTGTGTTCATAGTATCGGATACAGTATTTGCCTGAATGGCATTACCGGTAAGGAAAGCAGTGAATCCTAGAGCGACCGCAAAAAATATTGCCATCGGCTTCCATTTCGGGCCTAATCCCATCTCTATATAGTACATAGGCCCTCCAGAAACCGTCCCGACTACCTCTCCAGCATCTTTGTGAACTGACCGGTAATGTTGTGCCAGTGTAACTTCAGAAAATTTCGTTGCCATCCCCAAGGCAGCCGTTATCCACATCCAAAACAAAGCACCTGGACCTCCCCAATGTATGGCCAAAGCCACACCAGCAATGTTGCCAATCCCAACTGTAGCTGAAAGAGCTGTAGTCAATGCTTGAAAATGTGAAACATCTCCAGTGTCGTTTGGGTCATCGTACCTCCCAGTAGCTACAGCGACGCCATGACCAAACCGTCGAAGTTGAATAAATCCAAGTCTAATCGTCAGGAATCCTCCTACACCGAGAAGAGCCAAAACGACCAGCGGAATCGACTCATTCCCATAAGGAAAGCCAAAATTCCAAACCAAATCCCCTATTTTATTGACTGCATTTTCAAAACCTGCCATTGGATCTCCCCTTGTTTATAAAGACAAGAAAAAGTGTGTGTTTGCCCTGATTGATGCAAGCTAAGAAAGTGGATCATAACTCATTGTGCGACCATGCGTCCTAAGCGAGTTCCTCCAACTATATGCATATGGAGGTGATAAACCTCCTGACCTCCGTGTTCTTTACAGTTGATGATCAACCGGTAGCCGTTCTTCCCCAAACCCTCATTTCTAGCAATATCCGCAGCTATTCTAAGCATTCTGCCCAATGTTGCTTCATCTTCCTGTTTTACATCATCCATAGTTCTAATCGTTTTATTGGGAACAATTAGAATGTGAACTGGCGCTCTCGGCTGGATGTCCCTAAAAGCTGTCACCAACTCGTCTTGATAAACAACATCTGCACTTATGGTTCCACGAACGATTTCTCCAAAAACTGTTTCTGAGCTATCTGCCTCGTTATTATTAGGGGGGGGCATTATCCACTCCGGAGATGACAAAAATGAAAGTTAGGCCACATGCTATTGCCATAGGTTACTTCTCCATTGACCTATAGAGCAAGAGAAGAGGAATAGAAGTTGTTCAATTATTCAATTCTTACAAAAATCGACTTGGCATGAAAGTATGACAATAATCACCAGACATCTAATCAAGGCTCATCTCGGACCGTTCTTGTTCGCTTTTTCAGCACTCACTGGACTTTTATTTCTAAATGCCATCGCTCAAAGAATAGAAGATTTAGTGGGCAAAGGCCTACCTTGGTCAATCATTGGAGAATTCCTAATTCTTTCTCTGCCGCATACAATTGCTCTAACACTGCCAATGTCAATCCTTGTTGCTCTCCTGTATACTTTCAGCGAATTAACGGCTGCTAATGAATTAACAGCAATGTCTGCCGGAGGCATTCGACCAATTCGAATTCTTACGCCACCGCTACTGTTAGGAATTGGCATGGCTGTGGTTATGCTATTTTTCAATGATCAGATACTACCTTCCGCCAACCACCAACTTAAAGATTTAGTAGTGGACATCAGTGAAAAAAGTCCCACTTTCGTACTCCAGGAGCGTGTAATCAATCGTGTCGAAACTCAGGATCAAAGTAGAATCATCTACTTGCAGGCCTCTACTATAGACCGGAATACCGACACTCTCGAAGACGTAGTAATCTATGATTTGAGTGACCCAGGAATCCATAGGACTACTTACGCATCTCAAGGTGAAATGATTTTCGATGAAGAACAGAGCGACCTTTATCTCACATTGTACTCTGGAGAAGTACTCCAAGTAGATCTGGGTCGTCCTGGAGAATTCAATCGTTCTGAATTTGAAAAACAAATCCTACCATTGAAAGGAATAACAAACGAACTGCAACGACAGGGATCAGGCAGTACTCTCAGCGATCGCGAAATGTCAATCTCTATGCTTAGGGAGGCGATAACTGAAAAATCAAAGGAAATTGCAACCATACGAAATGAAGCCCTGGAAAGAGCTAAGTTTTCTGTTTCAGAGATGACTAAGGATCTTTCGGAAACCACAACTACAGCTGGGCCTGATGGGGTTTTACGGATCAGTCAAAGTGTTAGCATGGACGCACTCAATACCCACCAGAATCAACTTCAAATTGCAGCTTTGGCCTCCACCATTGATCGTTACTCTGTGGAGATTCATAAGAAGTACGCTATAGCTTTTGCCTGTATAGTTTTCGTGCTAATCGGGGGGCCTCTAGGAATACGTTTTCCGAGAGGTGGCATTGGAATGGTGATCTTGGTTTCAGTCTTCGTTTTTGGTATCTACTGGACAGGACTGATCGGAGGAGAGAACCTTGCCGACCGAGGAATCATAGCACCAGTATGGGCTATGTGGACCCCCAATATAGTATTTCTCTGCTTGGGACTTCTTCTCACATTTGGTTTGGGACGAATGGAAAACAGTAACCGAGGCGGGGGCTTGGACGAAACATTCTCTGTATTTGGTGACTTGATCAACAAATGCCTAAGACATCTAAGGGCCGCTGAATAATGAGGATCCTAGATCTGTTAATCATTAGAACTTTTACAAGTATTTTTTGTTTATTTGTAATAGGGGCACCTCTGCTGTTTCTACTAGGTGATATCGTAGAAAATCTAGATCAATATTTAGATCGAGGGCTGACAACGTCAGAATTGGTAATGGCATACCTATTCATGCTGCCGGAATTCATTTCATGGTCTTTCCCAATCGCCGCCCTCGTAGCTGCGGTCTTCACCGTTCATTCTATGACCCAACACAGGGAAATCCTCGCAGCCAAAGCTGGAGGGATCTCCTTCCACCGCCTCATGGTCCCACTCCTATTGATAGGATTCCTGCTGACTGGGATAGGCTTGGCCTTGAATGAAGCTGTCCCTTTGGCCAAAAGACAGTCTGGACAAATCTTGCGCAATGAAACTTTTAGCTCCCTAATTCGATCCGACTTTGTTTTCAAAGGAAGTGACGAAAGGACAATCACAGCGCAGAGACTGACTATTGTGCCACCTGCCCTCAATCAGATCTTAATGGAAGTGCCCCATCCAATTACGGGAGAACTTGCCGAACATATCCAAGCTCGCGATGCTCCTTATTATGAAACTTCAGGCTGGACTTTTCGAGACGGATACCTCCGAATTGTCAGAAAGAAAGGATCCATCCTGACATTCTATTTCGACTCACTCAGGACTAATGAATTTGTAGAAAGCCCTTCCAGTTTACTGGAAATTCCCGAAGATGAAGATGAAATGACCAGGGCTGAAATCGACCGCATGGCAGCAAACATAAGCAGATCTGGGGGAGATTCCAGCTTTTTGATCGTAAAAAAAGAACAACGCACTGCTATCGCAGTGGCTACTCTAGTAATCATCTTATTTGGTGGGCCACTCGCTACCGGATCGGGAAGGAGTGGTACCACCTACGGCATAGGCGTCGCCCTGGGTTCCACTATTCTCTATCTGTTACTTTTTCGGATTGCCGGAGCAGCTGGAAAAGTTGGCGTACTACATCCTGTATTTGCAGCATGGGTTCCGAACCTAATCTTTCTAGTCTGTGGACTAATTCTACTCAGAAGAGTCAGGACTTAAACAGGCCGATTTTTTAACATATCGAAGCCAGGAATCCCTGGGTAAATCTACCCTGAAACACTTCTTGGACCGGCCCTCTCAAAGTGACTCCGAACTCTGCGTCTACCGATACCTGAAGAGATCCACCTTGCATTTGAACTTGGAAATCTCCTGGTCTTGCTCTATTAGACTGGACTGCTGCCACAACCACTGCACATGCTGATGTACCCGATGCCGATGTGACTCCGACTCCTCCCTCCGAGATCAACACCTCTATAACCCCTTCGGCTAGAAATCGAGCAAGTTGCACATTTGTACCCGACCTGAATGATTTATGTTCGCAAAGCAGAGGGCCAATCTGATCTAATAAACTCGGATTCCAGTTATCAGGAAAAACCACACAATGGGGGTTACCCATGGAAACAAGATTTAACCCAAAAGAACCGTAATCTCCCAGTTTCAGCTTGCCATCAACATCTAAACCTCTGGAATCAAAATTAACTGCATCGTTACCTGAATTGGCAGTCCCCATATTGACTCTGACATCATAAATCCCCAATGAGTCCTGCCCCATTATTTCCAAGGAAATCAAATCTCCACCGACAGAAACTTCAAAAGGCTCTTTGTCGACAAGGCCTTCTCTAGCTAGATATGAGCCCAGGATTCTCAACCCATTCCCACTTCTTTCAAACTCAGACCCGTCTGGATTGAACATTCTTAGTTGAAATGGTGGACCATCTCTATCAATAAGCAGGACCACTCCATCTGCACCTACCCCCTTCCAGCGATCACAAATCCTAGTGATTGCAGTTCTGTCAACGGTACAATCTTCTCCTTTTTCAAAAACCAGGTAATCATTTCCCAGACCATGTCCCTTATAGAACCTACTTCGGACTTTCAAGTTGTATCCATCAGAAGACACTGGGCACCTATTAGTTTCGTTTGGGATGAAATCAGAAATCACTTCCATCGCGTGATTCCGATACCAACAAAGCGACTCACTCAACCACCATTTTGCTTTTAGTACGTCAAACATTCACTTAAAAGATTTTGGCCAAAATAGAGTTCCCTGTCAAAGCCAAAGCTTAGGCACGGCTAGCCCACACCTTGCTAGATATAAGGACAGGGCTAGGAAACATTGACTGATCACAGTAGTTTTACAGTGCAAACTGGAAAGGGTGATTTATGGCATATTGCGGCCCATCGACAACCGCTAAAAAGCTACAAGCGGGTCCTGCGCAATCTGTCCTAAAGTCCTTCTACCTGCCTTCTCCTTTGGTTTCAGCGACTGCAACGGACGACTAGCAATGAGCGGTTTGACCGATATCTCTAGTGCCGATTCAACAGTAAGCCAACTACTCCTACGAAAAATCCTAGTTCTGGATGGGGCAATGGGAACTATGATCCAAAATCTGAACTTTTCTGAAGAAGAGTTCAGGGGAGAATTATTTAAGGATCATCACATTCCTCTCCAAGGTGCCAACGATCTCCTATCTCTAAGCCAGCCTCAGGCCATTTACGATATTCATAAATCCTATCTAGATGCTGGTGCTGATATAATTGAGACAAATACCTTCAATGCCCAATCGATCTCACTAGCCGATTACAAATTAGAAGAACAAGCATACGGATTGAATAAAGCATCGGCAGAAATCGCCTGCAGAGCAGCCGCAAGCGTCACTGTTGAGACACCTGGAAAGCCACGTTTTGTCTGTGGCAGCATCGGTCCCACCAACAGAACGGCCTCACTGTCCCCTGATGTTTCCAATCCTGAATACCGAAATGTAAACTTCGACCAGCTTGTGGCGGCATATTCTGAGCAAACCCGTGGTCTGTTGGACGGTGGAGTAGACCTCCTAATGATTGAAACCATCTTTGATACCTTGAACGCCAAAGCTGCCATATTTGCGGTCAATCGATCTTTTGAAAGCCTAGGTAAGAGAGTCCCTCTGATGATCTCTGGGACGATAGTAGACGCTAGCGGACGAACTCTGAGTGGTCAAACTCTTGAAGCTTTCTACTACTCAATTCGTCATGCCAGACCCTTCTCGGTCGGACTGAACTGTGCCCTTGGGGCAGCTCAGCTGAGGCCTTACTTAGAGGAACTATCAGGGATTTCAGAAATTCCGATTAGCTGCCATCCGAACGCAGGGTTGCCCAATGCCTTTGGTGAGTACGATGAATCCCCAGAAGAAACGGCATCAATTATAAAAGAATTCGCAGAAGCAGGCTTTGTCAACATCGTTGGGGGATGTTGCGGTACCACACCCTCACATATAACTGCAATTTCAACCGCTACAGAAGGATTGGTTCCTAGAAGCGTTCCAAAACAAGAATCCCGATGTCGACTCAGTGGCCTCGAACCTCTCACCATTGGAGAAGATTCGCTTTTCGTCAATATCGGCGAACGCACCAATGTGACTGGATCAAAGGAATTTAGAGGAATGATCAAAAGCGGCTCCTATGAAGCAGCCGTTGAAGTTGCCAGGCAACAAGTCGAACAAGGCGCTCAGATGCTCGACATCAATATGGACGAAGGGCTTTTGGATTCAGTTGAAGCCATGACTACCTTCCTGAATCTTCTAGCCGGCGAGCCAGAAGTAAGTCGGATCCCTTTTGTCTTGGATTCTTCCAGATGGGAAGTGTTGGAATCTGGACTTAAATGTGTACAAGGCAAATGTGTCGTTAATTCCATTAGTCTCAAGGACGGCGAAACCCGTTTCATCGAACAAGCAAATTTGGTCCGGCTATATGGAGCAGCTGTCATTGTGATGGCCTTCGACGAAGACGGTCAAGCAGATACAGTTGACAGAAAGGTTTCCATCTGCCAGCGGGCTTACGATATCCTGACCGATACAGTTGGTTTCCCGCCCGAAGATATCATTTTTGATCCTAACATCTTCGCAGTCGGGACAGGTATCGAGGAACACGATCCTTACGGTTTGCATTTCTTAGAAGCTACACGTCAAATAAAGAAAATCCTTCCTAAAGTTTTAGTTAGTGGAGGCCTCAGCAATATCTCGTTCTCTTTTCGAGGCAATCCCCGGATAAGAGAAGCTATGCATTCAGCATTCCTTTACCATGGGATCAGATCTGGACTGGATATGGCAATCGTAAATGCCGGCACCTTGCCGATCTATGACGAGTTGCCCAAATCAGTGCTTAAATGTGTTGAAGACGTACTACTTAATAGAGCAGTGACAGCGACTGAAGAACTCACCAAACTTGCTGAACAATACTCCGACACACCCAGGAAATCGGTAGACACAAAAGAATGGAGATCTAAGCCTCTAGTTGACCGACTGCGATTCGCACTGGTCCATGGTAACACTGAATTCATAGTGGAGGATGTGGAAGAAGCACGGCTAGGATACCCTAAGGTTATAGATGTGATCGAAGGTCCACTGATGGACGGAATGAACCAAGTGGGCGACCTATTTGGAGCAGGTAAAATGTTCCTGCCCCAAGTAGTTAAGAGTGCGAGAGTGATGAAGAAAGCCGTTACTTATTTAGAGCCTTTCCTCGAAGCCCAAAAAGCAGCGGGCAAAGGAAGCCGCAGTTCAGCTGGAAAGATACTGATGGCAACGGTAAAAGGTGATGTGCATGATATTGGGAAGAACATTGTGTCAGTGGTACTGCAATGCAACGGATATGAAGTGCTGGACTTGGGAGTCATGGTCCCATGTGAAACTATTCTTGACGAAGCTCAAAAAAACCAAGTCGATGTGATCGGCCTTTCTGGACTAATCACTCCTTCTCTAGATCAGATGGCCCATGTGGCATCCGAAATGAATCGATTGAATTTAAGTATTCCCCTGATTATCGGTGGGGCAACTACATCTCGCAGACATACCGCAGTCCGAATCGACCCCAACTACAGCGGAACCATCGTTCATGTACCTGACGCGTCTCGTTGCGTCTCCGTACTCCGGCCATTACTCGATCCAAATAAAAAGGAAGAGTTTTCAAGAAATACTGAAGCTGGGCATGATCATGAGAGAGAACTCCACCAAAATCGTCTTCAAAAATCACGTCTCATCTCTCTAGGAACAGCCAGGAAAAATAAACTAAAAATAGACTGGTCTTGTTACACGCCTGTGAAACCCAAACAACTAGGAATTCACTCTTATGAAGATTACCCCCTGAAAGACTTGGTTAACTATATCGATTGGACGCCCTTCTTCCATACTTGGGAGATGAGGGGGATTTACCCAAAAATCATGGATGATCCGGCAACAGCAAGTCAAGCCAAAATCCTCCTAGAGGAAGCTCAAATCCTTTTGGATCGTATCATTAATGAAAAACTACTCCAAGCCAAGGCATATGTAGGTCTTTTCCCGGCTGAAAGTATAGGTGAAGATATACGAATCCTAAATCAGGATTCCGAATGGGTCACTGTATTTGGGCTACGACAACAATTCTCTAAAACTCAGAATCGACCCAACCTATGTTTGTCTGATTTCATTGCCCCAGCTACAAGTCCAGAAACAGACTATATCGGAGCTTTCATTGTGACAGCTGGTCTAGGGTTGGGCAAGCTGTGTAAATCGTTTGAAAAACAAAATGATGATTACTCTAGTATTATGGCAAAAGCATTGGCAGATCGGCTGGCCGAAGCTCTGGCAGAAAAAATGCATGAGCACGTCAGACAAAACCTCTGGGGGTATAGCGAGGCCACAAACTTTTCTAGGGAAGATTTGATCTCCGAAAAATATCTTGGAATCAGACCAGCTCCAGGATATCCAGCCTGCCCGGATCACACACAGAAAGAAACCTTATTCAAATTACTGGACTCAAAACAAGAAGCAGAAGTGAAATTGACAGAGTCATATGCCATGCTCCCTGGCGCCTCTGTTTCAGGTTGGTACATGGGACACCCGAAGGCTCAATATTTTGGGTTGGGATTGATTGACAGAGACCAAATTCAAGACTACGCAGCAAGAAGATCTATAAGCATTGATGAAGCCGAACAGTGGTTAGCTCCTAACCTGGGCTATACACCCAAACCGAGAAACAAATGACTCGATCAATTGAGACTCCAAGAAATCTGAGGTCTCTGATAAACGATGGAAACATTCATGTCTTAGATGGAGCCATGGGTACTGAGATTTATGCTCGTGGTGTCTTTGTTAACATGTCCTACGACGGCTTGAATCTGGAGAACCCAGACCTCGTACAAGCCATCCATCGAGACTACGTGAATGCTGGTGCAGAGATCATTGAAACCAATACTTTCGGAGCTAACCCCATCAAACTTTCTAGTCACGGGCTTTCGGACAAAACTGAACTTATAAACAAAACTGCTGCCCAAATAGCTAGAAAAGCTGCTGGAGACAAAGTGGATGTCTTGGGAGCAATCGGACCTCTTGGAGTTCGAATCGAACCATTTGGCCCAACAGCAAGAGAAGAAGCCCAAGACCTCTTTACTCGGCAGATACTCGGTCTCCTGGAAGGCAAGGTCGATGGCTTTATCCTCGAGACTTTCAGTGATTTAAACGAGCTCGAACAAGCTTTTTATGCGATTCGTACGCAATCGGATTTACCAATTTTCTGCCAAATAACTGTCGGAGAAGATGGGCGTACGGTCTATGGGACCTCACCAGAGGCTGTCGCTACGGAGGTCAGCAACTGGGGAGCCGACGTAGTAGGAGTTAACTGTTCAGTCGGACCGGCTGTCATGTTAGATGTAATCGAAAGAATGGCAAGAGTCACCAGCTGCCCACTTTCCGCACAACCCAATGCTGGACTTCCGAGAATAGTAGCCGACCGTAAAATGTATCTCACAAGCCCGACTTACATTGGACAATACGCCCGCCAGATGATCGATGCTGGAGCTAAGTTCTTAGGAGGATGTTGTGGTACCGGCCCAGAACATATCTACAAAATCAGAGAATCTGTTAGGAGAAATTCAACCTCCGTTGCGAGCCCTCAAAGAATCGCACGGGTAGTGACCCACAAAACTGACTTTCAAGATGATACTCCGCTAGAAAATATGTCGGCTCTGGGAAAGAAAATATCCAGAGGCATCTTCATCAAAAGCATGGAAATCATTCCTCCAAAAGGTTGCGATCCGACTGAAATGATCGACCAATGTAAATTGATTAAAGAGGCTGGCGCAGACTCAATAAATATCCTGGACAGCCCCTACGCTCCAGGCCGTATGAGCAGCCTTCCAGCTGCGATAGTTGTGGAAAACGAAGTTGATATCGAAACGGTAGTCCACTATCCATGCCGAGACAGAAATATGTCTAGGATGATAAGCGACTTGTTGGGGGCAGCTGCCTCTGGGATTCACAATCTACTTTTAGTGACAGGACGTCCGCCTCCCACTGGACCATATCAACCAATCCTCTCGGGAATCGATATTGATTCCATAGGACTCACCAACGTTGTCCATGGATTGAATCAAGGTGTGGATCCTGGCGGAAACAGCCTGGAAAGTCGTACCAATTTTGTTATAGGTGCCCGAATGAACCACGTTTCTACGGACAAAGACAAGGAGATCAGTCGCCTCAAGTGGAAGGTGGATGCTGGCGCACATTTCTTGGTGACTCACCCTGTCTTTTCCACCGAAACTTTGCGGTCTTTTCTTCTAGACATTTCCGACTTATCAATACCTACTATAGGAACCTTGTGGCCACTCCGTTCATTCAAAGAAGCGGATTACTTACACAATGAAATTCCTGGGATCCAAATACCAGAATCTATTTTTACCCGAATGGCAGCTGCCGAGAAACACGGAGAATCAGAGGCTCGAGCTGAAGGAGTCAAGATCGCCCTTGAGAGTTTGGAAGAAATGCGCCCATTAGTTCAAGGCTTGCAAATCAAAGCATCCAGCGGAGGCTTTGTAGAAGCCTTAACCCTTCTGCGTGAAGTGGATGGTTCTCAATAGGACAAGAGGGATAGCAATAGTTTTCATTTTATTAAGAAACCGACATCTCATTAGTCACTTTGTCCAATCGAAACTTTACCTGACGTCGACCCAGGTTGCTCACATAAACCTTCTCTATTCCCAGAGATTTTAGCCCTTCTATTGTTCGAGCTAAAATCGCTTCTGGAGTACCTCCTTCTGCGAATTCTCGCTTCAATTGTTCAACTGGGACCGGGAAAAATTCACTGAGTTTTTCTAACGTCTTCGGGTTAGCTCCCCAATAGTAAAAAACACCAAACACTCCAGGTGTGGCCACCCCTTGTCGAGCAGATTCTTCTAGAAACATTTCGACTCGGTCCAAAGAGTGGTGCGACACTATTTGAGTCAAATAGTAATCCGCATGGAAGTCTTCGGAACTCAAGTAGGAAACCTGTTGATTTACTTCACGGTGTGGATTCATCCAACCACCTAAAGTAAGATCTGGATGTCTAAGTCGAATTTGTTCTCTCAAAAGAAATGCATGAGGAAAGCACCTGGCGACATCTGTAGAACTGTCTCCCCCCAAAACAGTAAGTGCCTCATACCCTTCTGTTTTCAAACGATCCACATACATCAAACTATGCTCCAAGGTATGATTACAAGTGAGAAAAGGTATGATCCGAGAATATGGTATATCTGTGCCTACGTTGGAAGAAATGTGCGCAAGATTTTCTTCCTCCGCTGACCCAACGGCATCGTCCGTAAAGAATACAAAATGATCGGCCCTGACCAGAGCTCTGATAGATTGATTTAAATCAATCCAATTCGTCATGGCATCCAAGCTGGTTAGACCACTCGGTGGTGGGCGCAACTCAACCGTATACATCGACTCAGAACTTCTCAGGCAAGTCAATAAATCTTTTTTAGAAATACCTTCTTCCTCTGTGAACCAATTCATTCCCGATCTTTAAGTAAGCTTTCCACTTCCTCAGCAACCACTGGTAATGACGCCCCTAGGGATTCACTGCCATTGGCAGTGACCAATAAATCATCTTCGATTCTAATTCCAATACCAAAGAACTCTTCTATACTCTCAGTCGCCGGAGGAAAATACAGACCTGGTTCTACTGTCAACACCATACCAGGCTGTAGTATTCTCGATTGATCCCCATCAAAATAATCTCCAACATCATGGACATCGAGTCCGAGCCAATGAGAGGTCTGGTGCGGAAAAAATTTCTTGTAGATTTTTTTGTCTATAATCTCTTCGGCAGATCCTTCTAACACACCTAGATCTATCAAACCCTCTACCAGCTGGCCCACCGCTACTCTATGGATACTGTCCAGTGCAACTCCCGGAGATATTTCATTGATCGCACATTCATGAGATCTTTGCACTACCTCATACACCTCCTTCTGTACTTTCGAAAACGACCCCGACACTGGAAATGTCCTAGTTATGTCTCCTGCATACAAATCGACCTCTGCTCCACCGTCGACCAATACCAAATCTCCTTCTTCCATTCTCCGATCATTATCAGAGTAATGCAGAACACAGCTGTTCTTTCCCGACCCGACAATAGTTGGATACGCATTCCCTGACGCACCTCTTTTTCGAAACCCAAATTCTAATGCCGCTGCAAGTTCCCACTCCCCAGAGCCAGGGCTACAATATTCCAGCATCTCGCAGAAAGATTCTGAGGTAATCTGTGCTGCTCTTCTTATCCGATCTAATTCCTCTTCATCTTTAAACAAGCGCATCTCATCTAAGATACAGCCTGGATCTAAAACTCCCGGTGGTCCTTTTCCTCCTCTGGGCTGATAAAGACGAGTAGCCTTCAAAGATTCAAAAACTAGATCTTGGACTCGTTGATCACTACCGATCCGAAAATAAATTTTATCTGTATTTGTCACTAAATTCGGAAAATATTCTTCTAGTTGGTGTCGGCCATAGACTGCTGTCGCTCCGTACTCTTCCTTAATCTCTTCTGGCCCCATTCGTTCACCAGTCCAACGTTCTTTATCAAGGTCTCTAGAGGGAACAAATAATACTAAATCACCATCAGAGCCGTTGGGCCTGAGTATGGCCACAGAATCAGGCTCACACACACCAGTCACATAAAAAAAATCACTGTCAGGCCTAAAAATGCTTTCTGTGTCACGAGATTTATTTCTTATCGACCCAGAAGTCAGAACCAAAACTGACTCATCCAGGTTGGAGAAAACCGCTTTTCTGCGTTCCCAGAAAAGATTTGGAGAAAAGCCTAGCATTCGTTCCTTCCAATAACCAGTCATAGTAAGTCTTTAAGAGAAGCGCCTCAATTCAAGCAAAACTCCAGTCGTCTTTACTGCCGTCTCTCAGTCGCCCCCGATGGTTCCTCTCCCAACCAGTGCAGAAACCAAGTCCTCATCCTTTCCAAGCGATCTACTAATAACCAAGGTTCTCCCGTCCTAGACAGACCATGCGAAGATCTGGGATATCGAACCATTTCAACAGGAATTCCCAATTTTTTTAGTGCCATAAACCACTGTTCACCATCTCCAATCGGAGTTCGGTAGTCATTTTCACTGTGGATGATCAACGTAGGTATAGTGACGTTTTCGACATAAGATATTGGAGAAAGTCTCCGGTAAAGATCTCGACGTTCCCAAGGATGTCCATAAAACTCATAGGAAGTCAAACTCTGTGCATCTGACGTTCCCCACCAACTTTCCCAGTTTGTTATTGACCGGGAAGTAACCGCGGCGCTGAACCGATCTGTAGTTGCACTTAGCCAATTCGTCATAAATCCTCCATAACTACCTCCGGAAACACCTATCCGTGTCTCGTCGATATCTGGAAATTTTTCTAGTGCTGAATCAACACCAGTCAGAAAATCCTCGCTGTCCATCAGTCCCCACCGACCCCTAGTAGCATATTTGAAGTCATGACCATACGAAGATGAGCCACGAGGATTCGAGTATAGAACGAAAAATCCTGATGAAGAGAGAACATGAAAAGTAGGGAAAAAAGTATTGCCATAGGCCCCATGGGGCCCTCCGTGAATTTTCAATATCAAGGGGTACTTCCTTCCAGGTACGTATCCAGATGGTTTTACAACCCATCCTTCTATCTCTACGCTGTCACCCACAAACCAAGATAAACGTTCTGGAGCCACCAGCGACACCTCGTCCAACCAAGCACCATTAAGGTCAGTGACCCTTGTTTCCCCGGTACCGTCACCTCGAGCCAGAAACAACTCCGTTGGAGAAACAGCATCTGTCGATGCATAGGCCATTATATCTCCCCTGCTGGACAAAGAAACACTCGTAATCTGACGATCTCCATTTGTAACCTGGGTGACAGGACCTCCCGAAGTTGCAACTCTGAACAATTGCCTATTACCACCGATTCCAGCTGTAAACAGTATTCCTGTTCCATCCGCCGTCCATTTAGGGATCCCTGGATCTAGATCCCATCCACTCGTGAGATTTTCAGGTTCGGATTGCAGTGAACCATTGGAACCGATTTCAGAAATCATCACATCCACTTCAGTTCCACGTTCTGGATTAGACAAGAAAACCAACCTTGTTCCATCGGGTGAAGGATTCGGAGCTGTTTCTGACCCTGGATTGGTCGTTATACTTTCCACCGCTCCATCGTTAATACGAACAGCCCAAACGTCTTGCGTCAGTTGAGTATTAGTTTCATCATTTTGTTCGCTATCGCCAGAGAAGAAAATGACACGTCCATTTGACGACCAACTTACTCCAGACTTATCAAACGGAAGCTCCGTCAACCGTCTTGGAGTCCCCCCCTCTGACGCCACCAAATAAATTTCGTCGGCAATGGCTGTAGAAAAATGGCTTTGAAAAGTCAGGACTCCATCTCTTTTATACCTGGCAGAAGTAACCACTCGGCCGTCAAACCGCTCCAAGTCCAGTGTTTTTGTTATCGCATCAGGTGCAACCGCTCCATTTCTTTCTTCTATTTTAGATGTCTCCGGAGAAGCCAGGTAGGCCACCCACTGTCCATCTCTAGAGTATACTGGAGTACCTCTGACTCCTTCGATATGAAAAGCTTCCCCTCCAGGGCCACCAACCCTCAAGAACCAAGTAGAATTTGGATCTCCTTCTCTCTCGGAAGTAAAAGACAGTAGCCCTCCATCTGGAGACCAAACTGGAGAATGAGAATCTGCAGTCGGATCAGTAAACCGGTAAGCTTCTCCATCCGGACGTCCTCCTCTTAACACCTGCATCCATATCTCTCTACGTCTAGTGTTCTCTTCCTCCAAAACCCGAGTCAGGCTGAAAGCTACGAGATCCCCATCAGGAGAGACCTTAACCTCTCCAATGGAGAGCATACTATAATAATCAGCTGGTTCTAACCCTCTCTGCTGACCGGCCAAGTCCTCTGAAATCGAAAACATCAGAACCAAGAGACCAACCAATGGACCAAATCTGAGAATCAGAATCGCTTGCACCTTAGCCTCCGTTTACCCTGTAAGTGAGTCATCCGAACTCCTAAAGAAATAACCTGCTCGATCAAGCTGTTCAAGCAAACCCATCTTTTTGAATGAGCCTTTGATATAAATCTACAAATTTTACATCCGATAGTTCCTTATTACTATAAGCGGAATAGGATCTATATGCAGTCATCTGTCGTTTTCCATTGAGTAGTTTTTCTGTCGGAGGAGAACTGGTAGTTCTCTGCCAATCCTTGTAGTGTACTATCTTGGCTCACACTGATAGCATCACAACCAAGGAATGGGATGAGAGAAATTTCGAACTCCAACAAACATCTGAACGCATCGTTTACTCTGTTCTTATTAATCACATTCGTTAATGTGGGGTTTCATGATGCTACATTGACAGCTCAACAGCTTCCCGATTCAGTAATATCTATAGATTCCCTGACTGTCACTGTCCTTCGAGGGTCCGATGCAATCAATCAGACGCCCTATGCGATTTCCATTAGAGACCAAATAGATCTCCAACGAGGAAACACCGGTCTATCTTTAGAGGAAGCTCTCCAGGGGATCCCTGGTGTGCAGGTACAGAACCGCTATAACTATGCAGTTGGAGAAAGAATCTCAATCAGAGGATTCGGGGCAAGAGCGGGGTTCGGAGTGCGTGGAGTGAAAGTCATAGTAGACGGGATACCCGCGACTATGGCTGACGGACAATCCACCTTGGACCATGTGGATATAGGTTC
>JAPKDG010000044.1 GCA_028822645.1 Longimicrobiales bacterium
ATGATTTCCACTGGTGATTGCATGAGGCTGGCTGTCGAGGGGCGCAAACCATAGGTTCTGGGTGCCGTGAACACTCGCATTAAAGTAGACCCCATCACTGTCCGCATTCCAGGTTATATTACCCAAATTCCTGCCCATTTCTCCACCAAGACTCCTCGGGTTACTGCCGTCAGCTTCCATTATATAAAGTTGGTTTTCCCTATATGTATCGTCATTGAAGTCCTGTCCCTGGTAAGCTATGTATCGGCCGTCTGGCGACGGTACAGGTCCAGAGTCAGGTCCGTGACGATCAGTAAGTTGATGGATTTCCCCTGTGCCGAGCACAGCCTGATAAATTTCCGATTCTCTCCATACGTGTTCCGCTTCATCCACCCTCAAAGAACTGAACACCAAACTTAAACCGTCCGGCATCCATGCGGCGGCACTATGATTCCAATCTCCGTCTGAAATTTGCTTAGGAGTTCCGGCCTCGGCTGGAACTGTAAACACATGAGTGTATCCCTCGTCGATATATCCGAGCCTATCTCTTCGGTAACTCAAGCGCTCGACGACTTTAGGGGCATCTACCCATTCAGCACCATCGGGTTTTTGTGGCAGCTCTATGAACCATTCACTTTGATTAGACGGAACCGACATCGTAAATGCAATCTGTTTTCCATCTGGAGACCATCTGAGATTAGAAGCAGGGTTTTGAGTGCGAGTCACTTGAGTGATAGAGCCTTCAGCATCCATCCAACGCACAAACACCTGTGAGTGTCCTTCCTCATCTTCCGCCATGAAAGCAATCCTGGTTCCCTCAGGAGACCAAATGGCCCCAGATCCAGCGACCAGCACTCGATTCCTTGTGCCATCACTATTCATTACCCAAACCGACGAACGTCTCCTATCCTTGAGTTTGTCCACCCAGCCACGGCTATAAATTATTTCTGTTCCGTCAGGTGATATCTCCGGATTCGTCACAGTTTCCCAGTCCAAATAACTATCCAACTCCAGTGTGCTGTCAGTAGACTGGCCTAATAAATCTGTATTCAAACCAAATATACTAACGCAGATCGCCACACCTAAAATCCTAGTAACCATAATTAATCTCCACTGAACAACGTTCGATTTCCAATACGGCATAAACATTCATGCGACTGCTACTAGCGTTATCCCAGCGTGTAGCTGTCCACACCCTACTTTCCATGTTCCACATAAATGCATCACCTCCTCTTACTTTCGACCAAAATCACTCCGTTCACAGCATCCGGATACATTGAAACAGCTGATGGACCTTTAAGTACCCTAACCCATTCCACATCTACAGCGAATATTTCAGTCAACACCTGAGAGCTTACTCTGACTCCGTCCAAATAAATAGAAGGTGTATTACTCACTGTCATTGATCCCTGACCCCTTATCCGAATCTCTGGAGTACCCGCAGCTGAATAGTTGCCCCCCAAAACAGTCATCGACGGAACCCTTGCTGTCAACAATCGCATTACTGTCAGAGTAGATTCGGACTCTCGAGGGATTATGTCACCCAACATCGCAGTTCTATTTTCATCTTTATTTCGATCGGCAATTACCTGTAGTTCATCTAGCAGTAACGACAAAGAACTCATGCGAAAGTGTACAAAACTGACTCCGTCATTCTCCACGTCTACGGGTTCTACTCTGGTGATATAGCCTGGAGATTCTACTCTAACAGATATCCTGCCCATAGTTCGATCAGAAAGCAGGAAATGGCCATTATCATCAGTGGCATATTCCATTTCCTCATTCACCACAATGACCAAAGCACCCACCAAAGATTCGCCCGTCATGCCATCGAATACTTCACCTACGACGGTACTAGAACCTGTTTGTGCAGCTAAGGGATTTACGGCACATATCACACTTAAGACCAGGATTCTGACTACATCGATCCTATAAGCATTCCAGTGATTTTGGGCCATGTGCGGGTTTCCTCTAGTTCTCTCACTCAATACAGATAGAAAGAAAAAAAGTGGGGAGAATGCTCAGCATCCTCCCCACTCTAATCTTTCACCTACTTAGGACTCAGGCCGTTAGAACGGATCCTGATTCCCAACCGAAGTCCAACTGAATCAACCAGAGATCCAGTCTTTATAACCCTCCGGAATTTTTGTATTAGCGTCGTTTTCTGCTCTAGGCAGTGGGAAACACAAGTTGAGTGGATCCGTTGGAACGCTATACCTGGTGGCCAACACTTGAGGTATCATCTCAAGAGCCTGAAGGGCTCCAGGTGTACTGTCCTTCCTCCAACGCCACCGGTCACCAAACCTACGTCCTTCTAGGTTCAGCTCAACGTAACGTTCGAATTTAAGAGCAGCCCAACCCTCTGCTAGAGTAGAAGCGGTTACTGCAGGCATTTTACCACCGGCGCTTCCATCAAAATTTGCACCGGAGTAGTTGACAGGCAATCCTTGCCCAGCTTCAACCGAATGCAAAGTCAGATCTAAGACACTGGCATCACTCAGATTGGCTTTATAGATATCGGCTGCCTGTCTCACGGTGTTGATGTGAGCCATGGCTGCTGACAGATTCCCAGCTTTAAGCTCAGCCTCTGCCTGAATCAATGCCATCTCATGACCATCTACTAGATCCATCTGAATTTTATACTGAAGGGGAAGCTGAGGTTGAAAAATTCTCAACTCATCACCGCCAGCAGCAGTACGTGGAGCATAAACCTTTAACTGATAATACATCGGTATCATCATGGTCCATGTTGGGCGAGCTGGATGAGTTTGACCTCTTACAGCTTCTGCGCCGCCTGTTTGATTCCTTGAACCGTTGTCGTAACCCCATGCAACACGGGAGTCACCAGTTGCTAGGAAATGGGTCTCAGCAGGTGTTCCCCATGCGGACATGGATTGGAATCCAAGACTCAACACGTGTCCTGGAAGATACCAGTACTCACCGAAGTTGCTATCACCTGTAAACTTCGTGGTATACTTGAAGTCGAAGGCAACAGAAGCCGCGTCAGTCTTGGCACCTGCATGGTCTCCACTATACAGCTTGGCTGCCGCTCTGGCACCCATTGCAGCTGTTGCAAGAGCAGCGTCTCCAGCTGCAGTCGCGATTGAATTCGCAGCTGTGAAGTGTGTGATGGCCAACGGGGCATAATCCAACTTGCCTGTTGCGGGTCCACCGTCGATCACAGTACTACAGGCGTTTTCCATCAGCGTACGTATGGCTATACCAGCCCAAAAGTTCGCTTTTGCTGCTGGTAGGTAACTGCCAACAGCAGCGACACCCGAATCTTCGCTAGCAAAACGTCTCAGTGCTTCTTGGGCAATCCAGCGACCTCTGTGCAGATATCCCCAGGAACCACGTCCATCGTACTCATCTGAAAGTTTTGCGACTTCTTCTTCCGGCCGCACTCCTGCGGATCCGGTGTGTCCACTAGCCATCAAGTCATGAACGATAGCTCCCCCGAGAAGGCCGTAGTAGCCAACTCCACCCTGTGTAGCCTTGATAGCACCGTTAACGATACCTTCATGGGCTCCTTTGTCATTAAGATTTCCATCTTGGACAGGGCCTGGGTTAGTGACGTTGAAATCGCAGGCTGCCACAGCCATCGCACCTACTAGTGCCATTGCTGTCAGCCCCCGTGAAATCATTCTCTTTTCTACCATCATTTTTCCTCTTATGAGGCCGGTTTGTACTCCCGGCAATTGTCTGATTTTCGGCTAGTTTGCGCGGGCCCCTTGGACCCGAAAGCCCAAGGGAACCCTGTTATTCGGCAAACCAGCGTTAAAAGATCATCCGCATCGCGACTGTCCAATAGGAGACAGGCGGTAATGTTTCATCAATTCCCTTCACCATATCATGGCGGAACTCGCCAGAGGCGGTGGTTCCAACACTATTTTCGTTCTGCTCTGGGTGTCCAGTAATGAGGTTCGAATGGGTCCAGAACGCAACATTACGGCCAGAAATGGTCAAGTCAGTTCTATCACTGAACGTGAACATACCCGGGAGCAAATTGGAAATTGGCACGGTCAGAGTCAGGTCTCTCAACTCTGCGAAGTCAGACTCTGAATTGGCGTAACTGTACGTTGCCATTCCAAAGCACTGTCCTTCTTCCCACGCGTACATGTCCGCGGTACGACCAGTAGCAGGCCATTTGGGAGATAAAGTCGACCCAAGTGTACCTGAGGTCCATCCGGGCTCCACTTTCCGATATGCGTCATAGCATTTCGGGTGGGCAATTGTACGCCCAGTGGCTCCAGCCTCAAAGTAGTTACTTATGTAGGCACCCTTCAGATACTCTCCTCTTGCAGAAAGCTGCAAACCGCCAGGCAGTCTGATCTGGGTATTAGCACTGAAAATGTGGGTTGGATTAGCAGGACCGTAAAGCGCATTCCCATCGGAATACACGGCATTAGCTAATTCGTTGCCATTCATAATTTTCTTAGCATAGATGACTGGAACAGGTTGTCCTTCAATAACCCATCCATATTCACCTACACCGAATTGAGCGGCTCCACCCAAGTCAAGAACCTTACTGTGGTTCGTCGACATGCCAAGCCCAAGGTCCCAACCGAAGTTTTCTCCGTTGATGATAGTCGTATTGGTACCGACTTCCCAACCCTTGTTCTCAAATTCTCCGACGTTTTCGAGCTGTTTGCTCCAACCACCCATCGTTTGTGAGCTAGCTACTCTAAAGAGAGCGTCACTAGTCAGCTGATGGTAGCGTGTGATTTCGGCGCTAAACCTGCCACCGAACCAGGAGCCGTCCAATCCGAATTCATATTCCCTTGTTCTCTCAGGCCCGAGATCCGGGTTTCCAAGATTCTGGGGATAGAATGCTTGCTCGTTATAGTTAAATCCTACTGGGTTCCAGGTACGTACTTTATCAAACGCACCAGGTGACCGCCCGGCGAATCCATACGCTGCACGCATCTTGATCTCTCCAAAACCTTCTGGGAAGAACGACTCGTCAGACAGAACGTACGATCCACTCAACTTAGGATAGAATTCAAATCCAAGACTTTCACCGAAGGCGCTGTTACCGTCAACACGCATACCTGCGGTTACAAAGTACTTGTCTTGGAAAGCCAACATGTTTTGTGCAAAGAAACCACCGGTGATCACACGAAGCCTGTTCTGAGTCATATACTGCTTGGTTGCTGCACTACTAAGAGTGTAGTTACCAGGACCAGGATAGTTACGTCCGACCATTTCGGAGTTTTCAACTTCATTTTCAACACCCTGCATACCGAAAGACAAGGTGCTGCGGAGTCCGTCCATCAGGAAATTCAAGTCTCTAGCATAGCTTCCTGTGTAGTCGAGACTCCAAATTCCATTTTGTGACATACCACGACGTCCTTCACCTTCTAACATATAGTCGGAGAAGTTACTCATAATTCCGATCGGACAAAGCCAGCAGTAGTCCTGGGAATTAAAGTGGTCGTCTTGCGAATAGTCGTAACCAACCGTCAACCGATGATTGAAATCAGCACCAGGCGTGTAGTTAATGGTTAGACCAGTAGTGGCTCTGGTGATAACGTTGCGGTATTCCTCACCGTTCAACAGTAGCCTTAGGGTTTCTTGATCCCTTTTTCCTGCCATGTAGTTTCTCGGACCCCTGATTGCTGACATCATAATCGATGTAACAGAGTTACCCATCTGGGCCTGAGTGATGTCAGTTCTAGCGAAAGTGTTGTTGAACTGTATCATCAGATCTTCAGTAGGACTGAAGGTAACGTTCGCACGAACGTTCATCTTCTGCTCACCGTCTGTTTCAACAGCACCAACGTTGTCGTTCCAAGCACCAGAAACAAAGTAGCCGACATCATCGGTTCCACCTCTGACACTCATGGAGTAGCGCTGACGGTGTCCCTTACGGAAAACCTGGTCAAGCCACATGTAAGGAACTTCGCTTGTACCGAAAGGACGGAAGTATGCATAACCCTGCTGGGTTTCTGCTGTCCACTGAGGAGCACCGTTACCTCCACGCTTTGTGAAGATCTGGATAACTCCAGCTGCAGCTTCTGCTCCGTAAAGAGTTGTAGCTGCTGGACCCTTAACTACCTCGATCCTATCAATGTCATCAGGGTTTAAGTCATTCAGCGGGCTGTATGGATCTTCAGCACCGTTCTGAGATGAACTTGGCTCACTCTTCGCACGCATACCGTCAATGTAGATCAACGGCTGATTACTTAGAGCTGTACTTGAGTTGCCCCTAAGACGAATGTCTGCACCCGAACCGGAGTTTCCGGAACCAAACTGGATGCGAGCACCTACCACACGATTCTCGAGAAGCTGTGCAACACCAGTCACCGCTTCAGGAACGTCAGCGATATTGATCTGTGAAATCTGGTTGCCCACCTCACGACGACGTGCTTGGCCAGCAGTTCCCGTAACAACGATACCGTCAAGAGCCAAGGCTGCTTGATTCATACCGAAATCAGAGGATGTTGCCTGACCATCAGTTACTGATACCATCTGGTCAACGTTCTGAAAACCAATCAGCGTAACCCGCAGAGTGTGCTCTCCTGCAGGAACGTTAACGATCAGGTACCGACCTGAAGCGTTGGTTAATCCACCGAGGCCTGAGCCGTCAATGAACACCTGGGCTGATGAAAGTGGACGTCCCGATGAGACATCCGTGACGAGTCCTGTGAGCGAGCCTTGCGCCCAAGCAGAACCTGGAGCTGCTGCCAACATAGCTCCAAACGCCAATGTGAGAGTTAGTAGCCGAATAACGCGCATTAGTACCCTCCTCCAAATAATAAGTAGGTGACACAATCGTCACCGTTCTAACGCTAAGCGCCCAATAGTATACAGATAGCAATTAACGCACCCACTCTCTCCCGGTCCTAAAACCCGGGTGGGTTCGCTATACTTTCTGCCTTTTTAAACGCTTCGAAAAATATAAGGCAATTTTGATGGGTGCAAGTGCAATACAGAAATTTTGTTACGATGGTCCCAGGAAATGGCTTAGGTATGGGAGATTAACTATTGCTCAAGGATTGATTATTTGAAGGATTATACAGGAAAGGTCTCCGAATTGTCCTACTTCGGTACCGTCGCTCATCCTCGACTGGACTCCGAACCACCCGGTTCTGAACATTGGGACCCTACTGCGGTCGACCATAAAAGCCGCCGTCCCAGCGACCCTCTATTATATTTAGACTCGGCTTATGGTAAGGGAATCGAGAAAATCGGAACAGGAGTCATATACTCGCCAGGACCAGCATTTGGGTTAGTCTGCAGAGAAGTCGTGCCACCGATCCATCCATTTAAAAATCCTGTGACAAAGAGTAAGCTCGTGCCACCTACGATTAAGCCGGTCCTCTTGAGATCAAACTCACGCACGGCGGATTCAGAAATACCCCAATTCGGGACTCTAACAGTGTAGACTGAGCTGCCAACTCCCCGCAGTAGAACTGACAAACTATCTGAAGTTGATTCCGTAACGCGCCCGAGTAGACCCCTTCTTATGTAGTCCAGTCCCTGAGTATTGTAACCGTCACTCGCCGCCTGATTGACAACTCGGCCGAAACTGTCTTCATCGAGTCGAATCCTAGCATTGGTTCCTGGTGTTAGGGCCTCTACCGAGGAATCTACGTAAGCGTAACAAGCGGTGAGCGGCAGAAAGATCAACAGGAGTAACAGCCTAGAATACCTCTTCAGATTTATAAAATTTCGATTCATACTCAAAATACTCCCCATTAAAACGCTACACGGTGATCAAGAAATTGCTCACCGTGAACTCCTCATTGATCGTTTGCGTAGCTAATTATTTTTCAAGAAAACTGGACACCCAATCTGCTTTCCGCACACTGAGTGTCCAGCCTTAACCTACTCCATTACGTTCTCGTAGTTCCACACTTCATGAATAACCCCAAGCCATTAGTTGCCGCTTATGGCCGACTTGATGAGATCTACTGTACGATCAGTTCGAGCGTCCACTATCTCCTGTGCAAGCTCTAAGGACTTGGACAGATCGGCGATAGATACACCATTAATAATAGCCTGGCCGGTCTTAACCCTCTCTTCCCAGCGAACCGATTTAGTATCACTGATTAGCATATTTAAAGTGATACCTGGGCTATCATGCAGTCCGTCACTCGGCATACCTTCCGTCTGCACACCTCTTTCTCTCAAAACGTTGCGTGAACCCGCTGGTGCCCGGTAATACTCACCAATATGTGCAACAACCGTACTCCCATTCCATCTGGCTGTTAACCGCTCAGCCACAGCTGCTTGGCCACTCTGATTCCCGCCACTGTCGCCGATAAAAATAATGTTTTCAAAGCCATGCATTTTAAGGCTATGAGCCACGTCCGTTAACACTGCTTCAAATGTTTCTTGCTGAAGACTGATTGTTCCAGGACTGGTCATGTGGCCAGTTTGCGGTTCGATCGAACCCTCCGGAACAAATTTTAAAATTGGAGCACAAAGAGCATCCCCCAACTTACGAGCAATTGCCTCACAATTTTTCGCCAACACATAGTTGTGTTTCCCAGTCACCAACCAGGGTCCGTTCGGCTCCACTCCACCAGTAGAAATAATCGCAGTCGTTTTTCCTGCATTAAGAGCATCTCGAACATCCATCCAAGTCATCTCTTCAATCCAAACCGTGTTAGCAGCCGGTAAGGGATTGGGAGTATCGCTGCAATTGTACTCATTTTGCCTGCAGTCTCCACCGCCCATGGTTCTCGGGTCAGGAGCAGGCCTCTCCTGGCCACCTCTCCCCCCTGCTCTTGCAGACCTTTCAGGCACTGGGAGAGTTCCACCGTTAAGCATCGCTTTCTTGATAGATTCTGAAGTGGTCCATGCCCTGAATTGGACAATTTTCCTCGCTTGCTCGAGCGATTCAACCCTGTCAGCGATAGAAACCCCATTAATACTTGCAAAGCCAGCTTCAAGGCGTTCATCGTACCGTACTGAGTTAGGGTCGGTTATCATCATGTTAAGAGTGATGACTGGATCATCATGCAGGTTGTCTGATTCGCCAGCAACCAATCCCTGGCCTGCCATGTAACTACTAACGCTACCGTAGTCATAATACTCCTGGACATGAGCCACTAAAGGACTTCCACCCCATTGAGCATTTAGTTTCTCTGCTACGGCCCGCTGGCCACTTTGATTCCCGCCACTGTCACCGATAAAAATAATATTTTCAAAACCATGCACCTTGAGGCTATGAGCCACGTCCGTCAACAGTGCCTCAAAAGTTTCTTGCTGAAGACTGATTGTTCCAGGACTAGTCATGTGGCTAGTTTGCGGTTCGATCGAACCCTCCGGAACAAATTTGACTATAGGAGTACACAGAGCGTTCCCCAGTTCCTTGGCAATAGCTTCACAGTTAGCACGCAACACATAGTTGTGTTTCCCAGTCACCAACCAGGGTCCGTTCGGCTCCACTCCACCAGTAGAAATAATCGCAGTCGTTTTTCCTGCATTAAGAGCGTCCCGAACATCCATCCAAGTCATCTCATCAATCCAAACCGTGCTAGCAGTCGGTAAGGGATTGGGAGTATCGCTGCAATTGTATACGTTCGCCGCGCAGTCTCCACCACCCATACTCATAGGATGACGCTCCGGCCTCTGACCCGACAACGGGGCAACCATCAACAACATCGCTAAACTCAGCATCATTTTCATAAAGGTTCTCCTAAACTTGACAGTTACTCCACACTCTGTGCTCGTCTTTACTCTAAATTTAGTCCAACTCAAAAGCTGTTCTCACATTCCTTTGTCATCGAAACGCAGGTACAGTTAAGGACAGCATGGTGCCAAAATCGACACCCCGCAACCATACGCATCAGAACTATTAAAACCCAGGAGCCATTACCCGACTCAAAGCACTTCTCTTATTCGGTGTTAACCAATGCATTAAAGGTTCCATGCGTCCGTGTACTATGTTGAAGGCCTAAACCCTATCAGCACCAAACTCCCAGGGCCACATTTGATAGAAACCACTCCTCTGTCGCATAAGCCAGGACCCATGACACGAGGAACTCAGAACTTAGGCCTAGGGAATATCCCAAATCCAGTAAACTTATAGTAAGGCCCACAAGACTAGTGGATCCTTAACTTAATACTGAAATCATTAGACTCCTCCATCGATGGATAGCTACATAGCTAACTATGCCTTAGGTTTAAATTCGATCAAGATTCCCCACAGCTTTTAGCTGTGGGTATGTTTCCAAGTTCCCAATGATGGAGGACAGACCTGTGAAAAACCTTCGCAATGTATTGCTGGGCCTGATTTTTTCGATGTTCGCATTCCTGCCTATTCAGGCACAATTTCAAAATGTTGGCTCTATTGATTTCCCAACTTCAGGTTCAGCAGAGGCTCAACAAAGGTTTCTTCGCGGAGTAGCTACTCTGCACTCTTTCGGATGGCTTCAAGCCATAGAACAGTTCCATGCTGCTCAAGAAATTGATCCTGATTTTGCTATGGCTTATTGGGGAGAATCTTTGGCATACAATCACCCCTTGAATTCTCAAATGAATCCAGAAAAACCTCGTGAAGCATTGCGTCACCTTGGTGCCACCGAAGCTGAGCGCCTTGCCAAAGCTCCTACTAAAAGGGAGAAAGGATTCTTGTCCGCAGTGGAAATTCTTTGGGGCGAAGGAACGATTGTTGAACGAAAGCTAGGTTACATGGAAGCTATGGGTAAGCTCCATGAAGAATACCCAGATGACCCAGAAGTATCTGCATTCTATTCTCTTTCCATGCTAAGTGCTATCAGTTCAACGGGAGATCTAAGCAAACGCTTGAATGTTCAAGCTGGAGATATTGCCTTGCGTCTGTTCAAGGACAACCCAAGTCACCCCGGAGGAGTCCACTACACAATCCACGCTTTCGACGATCCTCTTCTAGCACCGTTAGCCCTGGAAGCGGCGCATCGATTCGCTGAAATAGCCCCTGCGGTATCACATGCAATACACATGCCGACACATATCTTCATCCAACACGGGATGTGGGATTATGTGTCAGGGAATAACCAGAGAGCTTATGACGCAGCTCTTAACTTATGGAATCCGAACGAGCCGATGGGTGATGCGGTACACGCTCTGGACTGGGGTCAATATGGTGACCTTCAGCTTGGGGATTACGAGAAAGCCAAGCTTTGGATCAAGCGCATAGAAAGCATGGCTGAAGGCAAATTTCTGGAAGGCAATGTTAGCGACGGTGGTGGTCAAGCCCGTGTAATGGGTGCTGTTCCACTGCTTAAATCGCGTTATATCATTGAAACAGAAGAGTGGGCTGTGCCCGCTAAGGTTACCAGTGAATTGTCAGCTGATGAATTACTCGCAGTAGCTCTTAGCGCCTACCAGCTAGGAAGCGAATCGGCCTTGGAAGCTGCCAGCGAAGCTCTTAAAGAAAAATGGGGCGGCGACACTGCACCAGGGACCACAAGGAGCCCTAACAGAAATGGGATTATCTACCTGCAGGCAAGCGCACTGCTTCACACCTTCCAAGGACGTGCACAACAGGCGATGGCAGCGATGGATGATGCAATTGCAACCGTTGAATCCCTAATGCCACCCAGGGGGGCTGCTTCTCCTTTGAAACCCGTACATGAACTTTATGGGGAGATCCTGATGGACTTAAAACATCCTCAGGAATCAGCTGAAATGTTTGAAGCATCTTTACTGAGGATGCCAAATCGTCCAAGGTCACTGCTCGGCCTAGCGAGATCTTACGTCGCGATGGGGAAACACCAAGAAGCTAGGGACGCATACCAGGACTTGACCGAAGTATGGAGAGACCGGGAATACTTCACTGGTTTCCAAGAAGCGAAACGCTTCCTGGAAGAGGACGGTCAAATACAACGTTAAGCCATGCCAAAAATGGAACTTTAAACTTAGGAGGTTCTTGTGGAGTTGTATCATCAATTAAGGTATACACTAGTTTTCGCACTGGTGACACTGGTTGTTACCTCTTGTTCTCAGGAGGAATGGCCCACACTAGAACCTATTGATGCTACCGACTTTGCAGCGGACCACCAAGAATGGAAGGAGAACCGTCGTGAAGGTTTGGTTCGGCCCTTCTCGGGCGTAGTTTTGTGGATGGGCCTCTGGAATCTAGCTCAGGGAACAACTCCATTCGGGTCAGACCCAGATTTACCAATAACCTTACCCGAATCCGATTCCCCATCTTTGGCTGGAACTCTCCATCGATCTGGTCAAGAAATCACTATTGAACCTGCTCTCAACTCCCAAATAACTCTCAGAGAAGGGGAGCTTATTAACGGCAAAACTGTCTTGAACAACGACCGTTCTGGGAACACGACAAATCTATCCCTAGGGTCCCTAGGGATGCGCATCCACGGAGAACCCGGCACAGACAGGCTCTGGCTCAGAGTTTGGGATGAAGATTCTCCGAAAATAGAAAGCTTCCAACTTCCAGAATATTTTCCTGTAGACAACAACTGGAGAGTTCCTGCCCGATTCGAATCCTACAGTGAATCGAGAAGCCTTCCAGTGGCGGATGTGAAAGATGGTATGTTGGAGTATCAAGCTCCAGGAGAATTAGTATTTCAAGTGAATGGAGAAACCCACAGACTCATTGCCGTTGCTGACGCTAATAGCACTGCTTTCCATGTGATGTTGTGGGACCCTACTGCCATGGAAGAAACCTACCAGCTAGGTCGCTATCTAAGTGTACCTATCCCAGAAGAAGAAGACTGGACTATTGAAAAAGACGGCTGGACCGTCATGGATTTCAACCGTACCCGCAATCCACCTTGTGTATTTAGTGCATTTTCAGTTTGTGCATTACCTCCGCGTGAGAACCGTCTTACTGTGCCCATAACAGCAGGTGAGCAACGACCAACGGAAGCAGCTTACTGAGGCACATGTATACACTGCCAATAAACTCAGGTATGGAACAGTAGCCCTATACGGTTGTATACTTACACTTAAGTGTACTTTGACCAAACCTGACTGGACCGAGGCTCGTGCGTAGGAAACCAATACAGAAGTTTCTATTTTTAACTCTACTGTCTCTAGCTTCCTGTGATTTACCTCGATCCTGGGGAGAATGGAACAGTGTTATAGTCGCCACCTCACCAGAAACCTGGGATGTGGTCGGCGAACTGATAGAATCTTCTTTGGAAGCAAGGGTTCACACCGTCCGACCAGAGAAGACATTCCGTATCACTCATCAAGACCCCATGGCCCTGAATTGGGACAGACTGCAAAGGTTCAAGCAAATCCTCCTTGTGGGCAGTATAGATGACCCATGGATTGCAGATGCTCTGGACCGAGAACCCACCGAAAATTTAGATTCCCCTCAAATCTTTCAACTTCACGACGTCTGGGCCAAAGGCCAGCTTGCTACAGTACTGCTGCTTAATCCTGATGAGTTTGACGAAGCAAAAGCATTAATGCCTGACTTGCATCGGTTATTAGATGGTCAGTACCAAGACTGGGTCCGAAGTAGAATGTTTATGAGCGGTAGAAACGAAGCTTTAGCTGATAGCTTATGGAGTGAATCCGGATTCACCCTGCTCCTTCCAAAACTTTATCGGAAAAGAGCTGAAGATTCCACATATATTTTTCGCAATGACAATCCGGATCCGTCTGAGCTTATCAGAGAGATCACTGTGACTTGGCGTAGTGCCGACACAGAGAAACCCAGTCAAGATGATATCCTCCAATGGCGCCAGGATATATCGGATTTATATTACAACTATCCACAAGTGTTAGATCTAGACCTGGCACAGAAGAGGCAGCTCCAAATCGGTGACATGATCCAGGATGAAATCAGAACAACCTGGTCGAATCCACCTGGAGATCTGTTTCCAGCTGGAGGACTGGCCATTATCCGGTCCATCACCTGCCCCGGTCAAGGACGTCAATACTTAATTGACGCATGGCTCTACGCTCCTGGAAGAGACAAGTACCAGTACCTCCTCCAGCTCGAAACTATAGTAAATTCTTTTCGGTGCGGGGAAGCAAATACTCACCCTAACAGAACTAATTGATGAATTCATGTGCAACAACCATGAAACAAAACTTCGTTTCACCATTACCTCTATAACCATCCAAGAGAAAACATTATGAGCTCTACAGCTTCAGTGAATACAACAATAAACAACCCACAATCCACAAGGAGTCCCTTCAAAATCGCCGACCTCTCATTAGGTGAATGGGGCAGAAAAGAAATCCGACTTGCAGAGCAGGAAATGCCTGGACTAATAGCTCTGCGAGAAGAATACGCAGCAAGCCAACCTCTTTCAGGGATGAGAATTATGGGCTCGTTGCACATGACCGTACAGACAGCAGTGCTAATCGAAACTCTTGTTGACTTAGGCGCAGACGTCAGATGGGCCTCCTGCAATATTTTTTCTACTCAAGATCATGCAGCCGCGGCCACAGTCATCGGTCGTAATGGAACTCGACAAGACTTAAAAGGTGTTCCTGTTTTCGCATGGAAGGGCGAAACATTAAAAGAATACTGGTGGTGCGCGGAACAAGCTTTGACTTGGCCCGATGGGAATGGACCCCATCTGCTCGTGGACGATGGAGGTGATGCGACGCTCATACTGCACCAGGGAGTTGAGTGTGAAAAGACTGGTCAAGTACCGACTTTCGACCCAGATAATGATCCAGAAGAAAAGGGTGTCATTCTAGATTTACTGCGTTCATCCTTCAGCGAAGATAAGCAGAAATGGCAGCGTTTAAGCCAGAGTATCCAAGGCGTCTCCGAAGAAACTACCACTGGAGTCCATCGTCTCTATGAAATGGAAAACGAAGGCTCACTACTTTTCCCAGCTATTAACGTCAACGACTCGGTTACAAAGTCGAAATTTGACAACCTTTACGGATGCAGGCATTCCGTGATCGATGGCTTAAACAGAGCGACTGATGTGATGATCTCTGGAAAAACAGTCCTAGTCTGTGGCTACGGTGACGTCGGCAAAGGCTGTGCACAAGCATTAAAATCACAGGGTGCCAAAGTATTCATCACTGAAGTAGACCCGATATGTGCACTCCAGGCTTGCATGGAAGGGTTCACTGTTCGCCGTTTGGAAGACGTGGTAGAAACGGTGGACATATTCATCACTGCCACCGGGAACAAAGATGTTCTCACCGCTGAGCACATGTCTCGCATGAAGGATAAGGCCATCGTCGGGAATATCGGGCATTTTGATAACGAAATAGACATGGCTGGATTAGCCGCGACACCAGGAATTGAATGTCATAATATCAAACCTCAGTACGATGAGTGGGCCTTCCCTGATGGTCACAGTGTCATGGTCTTAGCCGAAGGAAGGCTTCTGAACTTAGGATGTGCTACTGGGCACCCCAGTTTCGTAATGTCAGCCAGCTTTACGAATCAAGTCATCGCTCAAGTCGAACTGGCAACCAACCCAGATCAGTACGTCAACAAAGTTTACGTACTTCCAAAATTTCTGGATGAAAAAGTAGCCAAACTACATCTTCAGAAATTGGACGCACAGCTAACCGAGTTGACAGAAGATCAAGCTTCCTATATCGGCTTAAGTAGGCAAGGACCGTTTAAGCCTGAGGCATACCGCTATTAGACAACTTTGGGGGGCCAACTAAATTAAATCTGAGAAATCAATGAAGAACCTGATACTACAAGGATTCATAGGATTCACCCTGGCTTTAACTGCTGTATCAACTGTAAGAGCACAAAATAACTTGACCATAGAGGAAGTTAAGAATGGCCTTTATTCCATTAGTGGAAACGGTGGAAACGTTGGGGTACGAGTCACAACTGAAGGAGTGATCCTAGTCGACGACAAATACCCTCAAGATTTTTCTGAAATCCAAAAACTTGTTAGACAAGTCAGTGACCAGCCAGTCAA
>JAPKDG010000045.1 GCA_028822645.1 Longimicrobiales bacterium
CGCAAAATTCCCCACTGCTGCCTCCCGTAGGAGTCTGGGCCGTATCTCAGTCCCAATGTGACGGGTCATCCTCTCAGACCCGCTACGCGTCGAAGCCTTGGTAGGCCATTACCCCACCAACAAGCTGATACGTCGCGACCCCCTCAATGGGCGAGAGCATGCAAGCATAGGCCCCCTTTTATCCGTAAGCCATATGGCAAACGGACAATATGCGGTATTAGTCCAGGTTTCCCCAGGTTATCCCCCTCCCAAAGGCAGGTTGGTCACGTGTTACTCACCCGTCCGCCACTCGGCTATAGTGATGCAAGCACCACTATTCCTCGTTCGACTTGCATGTGTTAAGCACGCCGCCAGCGTTCGTCCTGAGCCAGGATCAAACTCTCCGTTAATTAAATCAAAGAATAAGCTCTTCAGCTCTGTTGAACGCCAACCTTTTGTAGATTGAACATTCGGAATCTACGTTTAAAAACCCACTCGCACTGTGTGCGAAAAATAAAGTGAGACGTAGTGCTCACTTTATGTTGTGGGCCCACTTACTACCTCAAAACCTCAGTTTTCAAAAAGCCTAGTGTTTCTAATATTTTTTAAAAAAACACGATCGCACAAAAACCCAGCGGGCCAACTTTCCCTAACGCAGGCCCGTTGAATTAGTGCGAATTTTTATAGTAAACATCTTTAATAGCCAAGAAGAATATACAGGGTCTCCGGAACTGTCAACAGCTAAATTTGACCCTACCCACTTAGGGTGGACGACCGGTTTCGAACCGGCGACCTCCGGAACCACAATCCGGCGCTCTAACCAACTGAGCTACGTCCACCATATACCTGTTACGAAGATCAAAATCTAAAAATTATAACGCGATCCGTAAACCTATTTCAAGTGATCTTTTAACACACAGAAGACAGCATTCTGTGGCCTCGATCAGTCGCCACATTCAATCCAGAGATGACAGCTGTCAGAGAAATCCGTTCAACACAGCCACAAAAAGTAATAATGCTAGAAATCCCATTAGTCTTTCTTCGTAATGCGCCCGGCAGGATTCGAACCTGCGACCTACGGATTAGAAGTCCGTTGCTCTATCCAGCTGAGCTACGGGCGCCAACTGCAACCAATCAAATCACGACGTCCAAGGTAATCAAGAGCTTGTCCGGGTCAATACAACCAGCTCCAAAATCAGGCCTGTCTCAAACCTGGACTAATCATCTTGAAAATTACTATCCGTACAAGGCCCAACTTCTAGAATGACCGCTCACAAGTTAATTAATTTAGAGGCTGACCCAAAATATCAAAGCGAACAGTACCGTCAGTTGTATGCCTATGAAGGGCACAGCACCCTTGTATATCAGAGACGTGGGTACAGTAGCTGGAGTAACACCCCTCAGATAGAAAAGAGAGAAGCCAAAAGGAGGTGTCAGGAAGGATGTTTGAATATTCACTGCGAGTATGATCGCCAACCACACCAAGTCAATACCCAGCATTTGCGCTGGAAGAATAATCAACGGGATTATGATAAAAGCTATTTCGAAAAAATCTATAAAAAAACCGAGGAAAAAAACCAGCAGATTAATAAGCAAAAGGAAAGAAAGGGTTCCACCTGGCAGGCTTGAGAGCATATCCGCAATCCACAAGTCTCCATCAAAACCTCTTAAGACTAGTGTGAACACTGTGGAACCGATCAACAAAAAGACGACCATAACAGTAAGTCGAACTGTATCTTCCATCGATTCACGCAGGATTTTCAGTGAGAGTTTTCCATTAAGAAAGGATAAAACTAAGGCTCCAACCGCACCCAAAGACCCCGCTTCAGTCGGCGTTGCGATGCCCAAGAATATACTACCCAATACGATCAGAATTAGAACTATAGGAGGCAGCATTGAGCCTAACACTCTCTTCAATAAACCTGTTCCTCCATTAGTGTGAACACCTGTTTTTACCGGAGGCATCGACTCTGGAACTATCCATGCCATCAACAAAATATACAAGACATAGCTTAGAGTAAGCGCCACTCCTGGGATCACCGCAGTTCGGAATAATGCACCCACGGAAACACCCATCTGATCACCCAAGACAATCAGTACTATGCTAGGGGGTATGATTTGGCCTAATGTCCCAGCTGCAGAAATAACACCAAGCGAAATATCTTCTCGATAACCATGTCTTTGCATCACGGGGAAAGAGATCAAACCCATCGCTGTGACAGAAGCACCCACTACACCTGTTGCGGCAGCAAACAACATGCCGACTCCTACCACGCCAATAGCGAGTCCTCCTCGGAAATTACCGAACAGCACCCCGATTGTTTCCAGGAGATCTTCAGCCATCTTGGATTTTTCTAGTAGGGCGCCCATAAATATAAAATACGGTACAGCCAGTAGTGTATAGTTGGACATTACTCCAAATGTTCTATCCGGGAGCGCTCGTAACAAGACTAAATCGAAATCACCGACCAAGGACCCTGCCAGAGCAAAAATCAAAGCTGTTCCCGCCAAAACGAAAGCTACTGGATAACCTATAAAGATGAATCCCAAAACCGAAACGAACATAGTGGGACCCCAGAATTCTCCCATTACGAAATATCCTCAACAGGTCGATTCTGTCTATGCGTCCGTATAAATTGGATGTTTTTTATAATTTGGCTGACTCCCTGAAGAAGTAGCAGTAAAAACGAAACCAGAATGACGCTTTTAATTGGGTAACGAGGCAATCCGCCTGGATCGGGGGAAACCTCCCTAATCTGCCAGCTGATAATGACAGGGGTCCAAGAAACCCAAAGCATTAAAACTGAAAAAGGTAGTAACATCAGAGAGGAACCTATCAGATCGATCCAAGCTTGACTTACTTTGTCCATACGTGAATAAAATACATCCACTCGCACATGGTGATTATGCTTCAACCCATGGGCGGCGCCCAGGAGAAAAATGAGACTAAATAGGTACCACTGCAGATCCAAGTACCCATTAGAGCTTAGAGACACCCCAATATAGCGTGTAGCATAGCGAGCTAAAGCATTAAAGGCACCAAGGAGCACCATGATAAGTGTGAACCAGCGGATTATCGATCCTATTTTATCATTCAAGCCGTCAATAAGCCTGACGATGCCCTTTAAAAACACCACTATAGAATCTCACTGGAAGAGATGGCTTCGGACAAAACATGACCGAGCTTTTCTAACATCTCAGTTCCATAGACGTCCCTTTCTAGAAGCTGAATCGGGATACTCTGTATACCTGCAAAACTCCTACTGATCTCATTCATATAATGGGATTGCTGCTTAAGTCGATCCATGAGGAAATCACCTGTTAGCTCGCTAGGGAGTATCCTATTAATCACCAATCCAGAGATATCGATCTGAAATTTCCTAAGGACATCAACAGCCTTTATGCTTTCTAATATTGGAAGTCTTTCTGGATTTAGCACTAACAGAAAACCTACTATTTCTGGGTCCGTTAATGCTTCGCGTGCTTTTTGAAACTTATCTCTTCTATTCTGCAAAATCTTGCTGATCTCTTCATTACGCTGATTCTTACTTTGATCATTCACGAAATCCATCATTCCGTGATCAGAAGTCTCTTTTCCATCCTTCTGCAGTACATCCAGTAATTTTCCCAGACGCCTGGACCTATCTCGATGATTCAACATGCCTTCAGTCCAAGCTGTAATAATATCGGGCAAAGACAAAAGTCTCACCGTGTGGCCAGTTGGAGCGGTATCAAAAATCACCAAATCATAATGCTCATCTCCTGCGCACATCAAATCTGCAACTCTTTCTAAAACGGCTGCTTCAACAGCACCAGGGGAATAACGAGCCAGATCAAGCTGGCGATCAATTTCAGCGTACATCTTTGGAGCGACTAGAGTTTTCATGTTCTGTTTTACAGCAGCGATATGACGGTCGGCTTCTCTTTCGGAATCAATCTCGAGCCCCCAAAGATTTTTACTCAAAGAAACCTCTCGGTCACCGATAGATTTTTCGAATATGTCCCCCAGGGAATGAGCTGGATCAGTAGATACTATGAGTACTCTCCGACCAGTATTAGCCGCGAGCAAGGCCAAAGAGCTTGCTATACTAGTTTTCCCAACTCCTCCTTTTCCACCAACGAATAGAATCCGCCGGTCCAGCAACCGAGTCAGCAGCACCTAAAATTATCAAGAGGGGATTTCTCCATGCCCATTCGAGTATGCCAGTCGTGAAAATTTTCAAGCAGAATGGGCTGTAGTTCGAGTGTGTAATAGGATGCCGGGTTGGGCACGCCCATCAATTCGGAGAACACCAGTAGCATAAAAAGGTCTTCTTGATCCCTCTTCTCGCGCGCTATAGCACTGCGATAAGGAGCTTTATAGAATTCATCAGCTAGATAAATCCACCTTTTTAAAGCTCGCCACATACCCCAACACAACCATTTCTCATCTTAGAGACAGAGAGACATTGGTAAAAATTCAGACAGCGTTCTTCTTCTCTCGGTTGAATGCTGAAAATCCTTCAAGCATTACCATGATAGCGGCGACAATGATCAATAGGTCAAAGAACAAAAGAGCCCATGCTCCATCCTCGTACAAACCTCGCAGCTGATAAAGCGCCGACAAGAAAGACATGGCCGTAACAAAGATCATGGGGTACAGAGTATACTTGTGTGGACGTTTTAGCTTCACAAGTATGATACTGATGACCAGCAGCGTTATACCCGCGAGTAATTGATTAGTAGTTCCAAACAACGGCCAGATTAGCATACCCCCCTGTCCGTCTGTCCCCCCAGCTCCAAAGGCCAACACCAGGCAGGATCCTACTGCGAACAAGGTCGCCAGATAGTGATTCTGCAGTACTGGGAGTTTATAGAAAGTGCCCCATTCCTGTATGATCATCCTCTGAATTCGAACACCCGAATCCATAGTGGTTCCAGCAAACAGGACGGCCATCACCGTAAGTAGCGTTGCGGCAAACTCCACTGGCAAGCCAAGTCCACTAGCTACAATGTTAGCTCCACCTCTGGTAAACGTGTCGATACCGTGGACGCCAAACTCCGAATAGACGGCTCGCCATTCCTCTGAAGATCCAAGGCCGGCCGTAACTACGACTATCGTTGCTATGGCCAACAATCCCTCACCCAAGGATCCGAGATATCCCACAAACCTAGCATCAGGTTCCTTGTCTAACTGCTTGGAAGTTGTACCTGAGGCTACAAGTCCGTGGAATCCGGATATTGCACCACATGCAATAGTAACAAATAAAAGTGGAACCATTGGCGGGGCTCCAATAACCTTTGCATCCAGATTATATGCAGGTGCCATGACATCCGGATTCGCAAGGAGAACCGCCGCATAAAGCAACCCGAGTCCAATAAATAACTGAATTCCGTTGATATAGTCTCGGGGTTGTAGTAACAACCAAACTGGAAGAAGAGACGCTACTGCAGCATAGCCAAAAAGAATTAGAATCCACTGAGGCCCCGCAGAAAGACCCATGAAGGTCTCTGGCAAGGTAACAGGAACTTGGTCTCCAACCCAAATCACCGCGTAGAGAACAACAGTTCCAACGATGGTCGGCCATATGAGTGGTACATGCATCTTGTATATCAAAACTCCGATTACCACCGCTACTGCTATTGCACTCCAAGTGGGAATCACACTACTAGGGGTGGCCACAAGAGCATTAGATATGGAGACTGCAAAGACCGCATTAACCATAAGTAGCAATAGGAAGATAATAATCATGAATAGATTTCTAGCACGTACGCTTATCACCTCGCCAGTCAGAGATCCGATTGAATTTCCCTCATTTCTTACACTGGCCCAGAGGGCACCAAAATCATGGACGCCAGCAAAGAAAATTGTTCCAAGGACAACCCAGATAAAAGCAGGCAACCATCCCCAGATCACCGCGATCGCTGGACCAATGATTGGCGCCGCACCAGCAACAGTGGTGAAGTGATGACCCCAAAGGACGACCCTGTCAGTAGGAACATAATCAACATTATCGCGCTTCGTATGAGCTGGAGTCTCAAAATTGGGATCCAATCGATAAATTTTCTCAGCGATAAACTTGGAGTAAAAAATGTAGCCGAGAGATACAAAAACCACGCCTGTAACCACTAAGTAGATTGCATTCATGGACACCATATTATCAATTCGACTCCTTCGCCGATAGAGTAGGGATGAAAATTCATTTCCATCCATCACAAGTCTATTCTGAATTCACTTCCCTTGCGAATAAAGTTTTGTAACCTCAGCTTTGGTTTGCCAACTCTCTCGATCATTAACATCACTGCCTGGACAATGCTTTGAAAACACTCCCCGAAAACCAGTATGACCGTATGTCAGCGCCAAGATATATAGGCCTGCCAACCTTTATGAGAGCACCTCAGATTGAGGATCCTTCTGACTATGATATAGCAATGATTGGAATTCCCTATGACGGAGCTGTAACAAATAGACCAGGCGCGCGACATGGACCAAGAGAAATCCGAAATAGCTCAAGTATGATGCGTTCGATTCATCCTGTAAGTCGAATCAACCCTTACGAACAATGTCATATTGGAGACGCAGGAGATGTGCCTTTCACTAATGTCTATGACGTAGAAAAGGCTCATAAGAACATTGAGGATTTCATACACCTCTATACATCTTCCAATACAGCGACTTTAGCGGCTGGAGGGGACCACTCTGTTTCACTCCCTATCCTTAGAGCCTTAGGACACGATGAGCCGATGGGTTTAATTCACATAGACGCTCATACAGATACTTGGGACGATTTTTTGGGTACTGATTACAGTCACGGGTCACCATTTCGCAGAGCAGTAGAAGAGGGACTTATTGATCCAAAAAGAACAATTCAAATTGGAATTCGAGGAGCGCAAAATGCTAGCGTGGGCTGGGATTACTCGGAATCGGTCGGGATGAGAGTAATCTTCATGGAAGATATATTAGAATTGGGCATTCCAGCTGTGATCAAAGAAGCTCGACAAATCATAGGGTCCAACCGAGCCTACATCTCTTTTGATATAGACAGTATCGACCCAGCATTCGCTCCTGGAACGGGAACTCCAGAAGTCGGTGGATTCACCACTCGCGAAGCGTTGTCTTTAATCCGTGGGTTCGATGGCTTAGACATCCTAGGTGCCGATGTGGTGGAAGTTTCGCCACCCTGGGATCCCACTGGAATGACTGCCCTAGTAGGAGCCAGTATGATGTACGAACTACTCTGTATACTAGCGACCGCACACAGACTGAGAACCGAATAAGTCGAGTATGGTGACTACGATTAATCCGCTATCCACTCAAATCGTGACTGTTAAATCCGAGCATTTAACTGAAATTCTGCTGCTTAATGAAAATGCGATTCCACACGTAAACAAAGTCGGTCAAGAATTTTTCCAGGCGCAACTTGGATCGTCCCCATACTTCCGAGCAATACTCTCAGCGGGAAGTGTCAAAGCTTTTCTTCTGGGAATGTCAGAAGCTGCCAGCTATCAGAGTCTTAATTTCCTTTGGTTCCAAAAAAGGTATCCCAAGTTTGTATATGTGGATCGAATCGTTGTGCACGAGAAGTTTCACCGAACTGGGCTAGCTAGTACCCTGTATGATGATTTTAAAAAATTGGCAGAACAGAGGAACTGTCCCATGGCCTGTGAGGTCAACATCCGTCCCCCAAATCCGATATCCATCCAATTTCACCAAAGTTTTGGATTCAAAGAGGTGGGTCAACAAAACATCCAAGACGGAGAGAAGCGAGTCTCTTTAATGCTCAAAAATATAGATGGTTGAACTTCCTGGGCTGGACCAGTCTCTGCTCTCAAAAACGTAGGATCCGAATGACGTTAAATCCGAGTCGCCACTCTTTTGGATGCAATCCAAAAGGAGAACCTACCAGATATTGACTAGGATTCATCCTGACCTGATTGCTTAATAAAATCTTAAAAAAATGCCCTCTTGTCCGAAACTCTATACCGAAAGTTCCGACGTCGTTAGGAGTGGCAGATCGAGCTTCAGTCGCTATCCATTCAGCAATGAGATTGATCCTTCTAGATACATAGAGCTGTCCGTTAAGCCCAAACCCAAAATCGGTTCTAATCAATCCTTCTTCAGAAACACCCCTGAGCAATGACGGCACAACACCTATTGCTATTTTATCAGTGAGCAAAGTGTTCCAAATGAGTTGAAGATACACCTCCGTCCGCAGATCCTGAGAGTTGCTTTCAAAATCCCAAGAACTACCCAGGACTGCAGATGCGACCCAAGGCCTTGTCCCATTTTTTTGGGCTAAGTGTACTTTGGTATTGACTTCGAGATTGTCTTCCAAGCTACTTCTCAAAACCCCTAAAAGAAGCTTGTCGGTGACAGCAAAACCTAATCCCAGTCGATTATATGCTGGACCATCTAACCCCCACAGAACGTCTGGGCCGTCAGAAATAGGTGGTAAAAATCGATGTGAGATCTCAAGAATACCTTCTCCAGATCTCAGCATCATAGCTGTTGGTAAATTTGCTGATTGAGTAGAATGGAAAATTTCAGTCAGCGGAGTAGTTTCCTGCGCATGCATAGCACTATTGTCGAAGAGCAAACAAGAGAAAATCACCCGAGCCAGCACATAATTTTTTTTACCAGAAGACCAAGTTGGGTTCTTAATTGTTTCTAGCTCCCTGATTAATCCAATTCTTGATATTTTTCATATCGATGTCATCCAAAACAGCACCTCCAAGAGGCATCCTCGAACCAACGCTCTGACTCCCGTCGAGTTTTTTCACGAGGTAACTACCTGCTGCATTTGAGGGTATCACGAAAACTTCTCCGGTACCACTAGAGGCGACACCCACTAACATGGCATAAGAACCAGCGGATGTGGAAAGACTCAAACCACCAGCCCCTCCCCCGTGGCATGAAGAAGCCGAACAACCATTTCTAACAAATATTTCCCAAACATCTTTTTCGTACGAAGGATCAGCCTTCACCGATCGAGTTGTACCAGACGGGGGAGCTGTCGTTTCAGTGGTAACACCCGTGGAGGTGTCACCACAACCGAACAAACATACCAACATTACTACTGGAACATATCGCATTGTATGAATTTTCACCTAAATCCACCTCAGGAATCGGTCTATTGAGCTACAATATAACCAATAAATAATACACTCACATAGGGTATCCATCCCACCCAGCACAATTTCTGCTAACCTGATCTCAACTGTGGATTCCTTGACCAGATTTTCCTTATACCGTACAAGTGTCAGATAGAATCATACGAACCTGAAACTTTCATACTTACTATGGGCCTGCTATGAAGAATCATAAGCTTAACATGATAATAAGAACCGCTTTTGTCATCGCTCTCTGTACATATGCCATTTCATCAAATCTGTCTGGACAGACCAAACCACGTGCTAGAGATCTTGGAATCCCCTTCGATGGTATAACTGGACCTCTTAATTCTATTACTGATGTCGATGATGTCCTGGTGGGACATGTCACCCTGATTTCTGGAGAGGGCTCCTTAGTAGTTGGGAAAGGACCAGTACGCACTGGCGTAACTACAATATTACCTCGAGGATCGAACCCATCAGACCCCGTCTTCGCTGGATGGTTTGCGTTAAACGGAAACGGAGAAATGACAGGAACTACATGGGTGGAAGAATCCGGTTTCATGGAAGGCCCCATAGCAATCACTAACACTCACAGCGTGGGTGTCGTAAGGGACGCCATTATTGCATGGCAAACTCAAACTGGAAATGCGTTTCAACCTTGGTCCTTGCCCGTTGTAGCCGAGACCTATGATGGCAATCTCAATGACATAAACGGATTTCATGTTACTAAGGAGCATCTGTTTTCAGCAATCGACGCTTCTACTGGTGGACCCGTGGCGGAAGGAAATGTTGGTGGTGGTACCGGGATGAGATGTTTAGGGTTCAAGTGCGGCATCGGAACATCTTCTCGGATCGTCAGTGCTGAAGCGAACTACATGGTCGGAGTTCTAGTACAGGCCAACTATGGCAGTAGAGAACAGCTCATGATAGCTGGCGTTCCCGTTGGAAAGCATCTCGAGTTGAAACCTGAACAAGAGTATCCATATCAGGATCGTGGATCAATCATAATCGTCGTGGCAACTGACGCTCCTCTTCTTCCTCATCAGTTGAAAAGAGTCGCTCGAAGAGCCTCACTTGGTGTCGCTCGAACTGGCGGTACGGCGAGCAACGGATCCGGTGATATTTTCATAGCGTTTTCAACAAGCAACCCGAATACAGCAGGAAAAAGGCCATCAAGTTCACTGCTTATGCTGAACAACTCAAACTTAAGCACTATTTTTCAAGCTACTGTTGAAGCCACCGAAGAAGCGATCATCAATGCCATGATTGCGGCTGAAACAATGGAAGGAAGAGACGGAAACCGCTCCGAAGCCATACCACACAGGGAGTTACTAAAGATTCTTGACTCTTATGGCCGTCTGAAACAAACCACGAAAGATCGAAAGTAGTTAGAATCAATGGCATTAGTCATCTGGAGATTAAAATGCTACTTCTTAGGCCGCAGGCTCGGACATTCCTAACTACAGAGGCGATTCTATGAATAGGCGATCCTTAATCAAAAAGGCAGGCTTAGGAGTCATAGGGTTGAGCTTGCCTGGATGTGGAATATCCAAATCCATCAGGCAATCGGAAAGTCGAAAGAAAATCCGAAGCCTGAACTCTTTCGGTACGATTCTATCGCCCGTGAACATTTTGAGGGACCGGATTATTCGTACCACTGTTGGACTAAGGCCGCATCGACTCAGTGGCTTCGTGCTAAAATCCGAAAGACATGATTCCAAAACTATTGTACATAATTACGGGCACGGTGGTTCTGGTATGTCTCTGTCCTGGGGGACGGGATTTTTAGCTACAGAACTCGCACTGGAACATCCTAGTCGCAACGTTGCCGTGATCGGTTGTGGAGTGGCAGGACTGACCACCGCGAGACAACTCCAGAGGCACGGCTTTAGGGTGACCATCTACGCGCAGGATGTACCTCCAAATACAACCTCAAATAAATCACTTGCTAGTTGGACTCCCACATCTGGATTAGTCGATACGGACCAACGTACAGAGTCTTGGGATTTTCAGTTCCGCCGTGCGGCAGATATCGCATACCGACAGCTACAACTCTTGGTAGGCCCAAAGTATGGAGTATCCTGGATTGACCAATGGAGGTTCTTAGACGAATACCCCGAAGACGCCACATCTCAGCCCAAAAACACCCGCCCACCACTTCTGCCGTCACATTTGCGGGCAGAGCAGGTGGTAGTTGGACCCGAAGGCCACTTCTTTCCTTGTAACTACATGGTCAGAAGAAAAACGCTACGGATTGAACCATCCATCTATCTCGAAGCATTAGTAAATGATTTTTTGACTTTCAGGGGGAGCCTCGTAATAAAATCTTTTGATAGCATTGAGGATCTGATGTCTCTAGATCAAGAATTGATTATCAATTGCACAGGCCTTGGTTCCCACGACCTCTTCAATGATACAGAGCTTTCACCGCTAAAGGGACAACTCGTCGCTCTGATCCCCCAAGCAGAAGTTAACTACGCCACCATTGGAAGCCTGCCAGGGACTAACTCGGAGGGTTTCGTTCACATGTTACCGCGACAAGACGGTATCATCCTCGGAGGAACTTCAGAAAAAGGCGTATGGTCGATGGAGCCTAACCAAGAAGCCACAAACAGAATCCTATCTGCACATTTCAGATTATTCCAAGGAATAAGATCCGGCGGATTTTATCGCTAGCGATCTACCTATCTATACCAAGCTGGAACTACACTTTCTGACGCCTTCTATTGATTCGTTCATTTATCAGGCCTGCCACAACTAAACTACCGATCATAAGCCCTCCACCTATTGCCAGTTGTGGCTGAGTCATCACCAAGATTGCCAGAATGGCCAAATAAAGAATAATCGTAAGCATAGGGATCCAAGGGTACCCAAAGGCACGAAACGGTCTCGCCAGGTCGGGGCGTTTCATCCTAAGTCGAAAGAATCCCAGAAGAACCATTGTGTCTACAGAGATGGAAACCATCATCATATACTGAATAATCTTCTCGAAACTCCCAGTGACAGCCAATAATCCGATCCAAGCAGTGATGAAATAAAGGGCATTTCGTGGAGTTCCTTTAGCATCAACTCTAGAAAAAGGTCGTGGAGCAAGCCCATGACTAGCTAATCCATAGGCGACTCTAGGTAATCCAAGGAAGTTGACATTGAGGCTACTAATCAAAATTAGAAGGCTGGCCAAAACAACTATTGTTCCAGCAGCCGATCCAAATACTCCAGAGATTGCATCCTGTGCTACTAGCTCCGAACCAGACATTTCTTCTGGGCTAAGCACAGCCAGGAAAGATAAATTCATCAAAAGATATAAAACAGCTACTGCCAACACTCCTTTCAAAAGAATATTGGGGAGAGCTTTGCCAGGATTTTTTATCTCTTCAGCCATTTTCGCTGCGTCCTCCCACCCATAGTAGGCAAAAGCGACCGCTAAATAAGCTGCCGAAAACCTAGAGGTCCAGGCTCCTTCCATTACCATGGACTTAGTATCGCCAGCACCTATCCCTAACAAATCACCAGCCCAAATTCCAGCTCCAGCAATTCCTATAACTACACAGACTTTTATTACTGTAGTAACATTTTGAAACGTGGTACTAGCTTTTAAGCCTTGCGTATGGAGGAAAAAAAAGCCCAATACTACTGCACCAGCGAGTAAAGGAATAGAGCCCTGTCCTCCCGTTAGAATACGGATATATTCTGCTATGACCACTGCCTTTGCCGCGCCCGAAAAACCTCTGCCTACAAGCATCTCAGCCCAACCAGCCACAAATCCCATTACGGGGCCCCAGGCCTCTCTTGCATAGACATATTTGCCCCCGGCTTCCGGCAGCGCTGCTGCCATTTCCGCTAATAAAAGAGTGCTTAGTCCAGCAACTATTCCACCTAAGACCCAAACACCCAGAATCACCCAAGGATCCCCTAAATATCCAGCTACGACCCCTGGGGTTCTCAGAATTCCAGCTCCAATGACCATCCCCACCGCCACTGCCAGGCCATCTTTGACAGTAAGAACTCTAGCGAAACTCTGTTCTGAATTCTGACTCACTCTCTATGTCCTCCTCTATACTCGTGACAGTATATTAGTTCACACATAAATGAACTTTGATCGTTCGCCCTAACTGCTCAGCGAGGCCCTGTTAGTTTGTGCTCAGCTCCGGGGAGATCTTTCCACTGGAGGCAAAGCATCGATGAATTCTTCCATGCGACTGCGGATTTGTGACGTGGGCAAAAGTCCTTTCCCAGCTTCGATGTTGTCCACGGCGTTCCTTTCACTCGTTGTGCCTGGAATAGCTGCCGTCACTGCAGGATGCGACACCACGTATTTTAAAAAGAATTGCCCCCAACTCTCACAACCAAATTCTGCTGCCCATTCTGGCAATTGCCTGTCACCTACTCGAGAAAACAAACGGCCTCTGCCAAAAGGCATATTCACTAACACACCTACTCCCAGATCCTGTGCTAACGGAAGAAGTCTCTCTTCAGCTGTCCGATTGTCCGCAGCATAGTCAACTTGGATGAAATCCAATTTCTCTTGGAGCATAATCTGTTCCATTTGTTCATACTGGCGGTCACTCGAAGTAGTTATCCCTAAATATTTTATCCTTCCTTCTTGCTTCCATTCGCGGAGTGTTGGAATCTGAGTTTCCCAACCTCTCAAATTATGCACCTGCATCAACTCGAAATGATCCGTATGCATTCTTTCAAGAGATCCCTGCATGCGTTGAAGTCCTTCTTCTTTTTCCTGTCTATCAACCTTTGTCGCCAAGAATAAATCGTCTCTGATTCCAAGTTCTTGGAGAAGGTTTCCCATTATGACTTCAGAGTCTCCATAATTCGGAGAAGTATCAATAAGGCGACCTCCTAATTCGTAAAAAGTTCCAAGGGTAGCTCTATACCCATCAGTGTTCTCCGCCCAGCCTTCACCCAATCTATAGTTTCGTCCTCCCAACCCTATTACTGGAATACTCTCACCAGTCGATGGGATTTCCTTAGTAATGAGTCCTCGATCTATCTCTTCAGCAACAGTACAACCCAACATGAGGCCAGCGCTCGCTCCCGCCCCTATCTGAATCATTTCTCTACGAGTAATATTCATTTTATTTTTCAGTATTCGATTGTCACGACTCTGATACAGACTTAGGATGATTTTACTTTGGCACAGCTATATAACAAGACACATTAAAATGCATCTATGCAAGTACACTGGGCGGATGACATACTAAATGATATATACGTCCCTATGGACTTTCCTTGCCATTCTCTTGAACAATGTGAGATCCGTCACCCATGAATAGCCTATTACAGAATTTTTCCAAACCCATCTTATTCATTTGCCTAGGTTGTTTTTCCTTCGTCTATCTTAAAGCTTGGGCCAAGAATATGGCTTTCAGCGCCTCCGATTCAAAAACGCCTTCTGTGTTGCAATTGATTATTGGTTTCGTGACGAATTTTTTTGACTCTCTTGGAATCGGGTCCTTCGCCCCGACAACCTCTTGGTTCAAACTGCAAAATCTTGTACCTGACGAACACATCCCAGGGACTATGCACGTTGGACATTCACTCCCTGTTATTGTTCAGGCGTTCGTGTTTATGACTATCATTGAAGTCGATATGCAGACTCTCATATCTCTTATCATAGCGTCTGTGACTGGGGCCTGGCTGGGAGCGAGAACGATTGCAAAATGGCCACGAAATTATATCCAAATAGGCCTAGGACTCGCACTAAGTGTGGCAGCAGTAACTTTTGTACTACAACTCATGAATGTAGAGCTCGTAGCAAACTTAGCCGGCGATTCACTCAAATTGAGTGGATCTAAGTTATTGATCGGAATGACCGGAACTTTTGTGATGGGAGCACTTATGACACTAGGAGTCGGAATGTATGCACCCACCATGATCATGGTAAGCATGCTTGGGATGAACCCAATTGTCTCTTTTCCTATTATGATGGGTTCCTGTGCATTTCTTATGCCCACGGCATCGATCCGATTCATGCATTCGAATGCTTACAGCCTTCGTCCAGCACTAGGTTTGGCTTTGGGAGGGATTCCTGGAGTACTACTCGGTGCCTTTGTTATTAAAGAAATGCCGCTAGACCTGATGCGATGGCTAGTGGTAGCTATAGTCACTTACACTTCTTTTGCGATGCTAAGATCTGCCTATATCGAAAACTCTATTGAAGCTGGAGATGCTTGACGAAATATATCTAGCACTTATTGGTTTGGAACTAGAAATTACTTTGTTTTAGCCTTCGGACCGCTGGGAAGATTTTCCAGGAGATACTGAGTCAGGAGCCCTTGAAGGTGCAACGTAGTTCCCGCGCCCTCAAAAATTCCAT
>JAPKDG010000086.1 GCA_028822645.1 Longimicrobiales bacterium
CCGTATACTGAATAGACACCTGAAGGAGGAGCTATGAAAAAGATACTGATGCTGGTAGTGGCTTTGATGACCTTGGGATCAGTGAGTGCTTCTGGGCAAGAGGTGACTATTGAAGCAAAAGCAAAAGTCACAGAAGAAGTTCGGACTATTCAGACTTATCCCTTTTCAAATCCGAATCCGGTACCCATGCTGACCGAAGATTACCGCTTATATCCGTATCATAAATTTGAGGGGTATGCGCACGAAAGTCAAAGGAAGGAATGGAAGGTAGTAAAACTCGAAAATGAGTGGATTGAACTTTGGATACTGCCTGAGGTTGGGGGAAAAATTTGGGGAGCAAGGGTCAAAAAGACTGGGAACGAGTTCATCTATCGGAATGAAGTACTGAAATTTCGCAACATCGCATTGCGAGGCCCGTGGACTTCCGGAGGAATCGAATTCAATTTCGGAGTTATTGGTCATGCTCCTAGCACGGCGTCGCCAGTTGATTACATCACCAGAGAAAATGACGACGGTAGCGTAAGCGTAATTGTGGGAGCTATGGATTTGCCCTCTCGGACTCACTGGAGAGTCGAAGTTAGATTGCCCTCGGACAGAGCTTATTTCGAAACTAGAGTTCTGTGGAGGAACCCGACAACGCAGGAACAAGCTTACTATAATTGGATGACCGCTGCGGCGTTTGCACAAGATGATCTCGTTATGACTATTCCTGGGAACGCTTACTTGGGGCACCCTGGAGAAAGATATGACTGGCCAATAGATGACCAGGGAAGATTGTTGTCTGCCTATAGAGAGAATGCTTTTGGAGGGAACAAATCTTTCCATGTAGTAGGTGAAATGGCTGACTTTTTTGGAGGCTACTACAAGAGCGATGGCTATGGGTTTGGGCACTGGTCCAAATATGGGGATATGCCTGGTCAAAAACTTTGGCTTTGGGCGTTGTCAGAGCAGGGAGGAATATGGGAGGATTTACTGACCGATTCGGACGGACAGTATGTTGAGTTCCAGGCAGGTCGCCTCTTAGTTCAGTATTCACCAAACGGCGATGTGAACCCGATTTCCCAAGTCGGATTTGATCCTGGTGCCACAGATCGTTGGATGGAGACGTGGTTTCCGCTTGAGGAGCTTCAGGGACTGACTCAGGCATCCAGAGACGGAGCTATGTTCGTCGAGGTCAACGAGGATGAAATTCTGATTCGCACCCACTCATTCGTGTCTATAGAAGACACCCTCAAAGTTTTTGTGAATGACGATCTGATCCTCGTGAACCCTGAGTCGATGGAGCCTTTACAGGTGATAGCTCATACATTTAGCCGGGAAGATCTTGATCTACAGACCCTCAACCCTCTGGGTTCGAATAAGATTACCGTCAAGTGGCCGGCTTTGCGCCTCGAGCATGTCGTTAATGCTGAGGGCTCATTCCTTTCCAAACCATTTACGACTGATTTGACGTCAATTAACGAGACATCAGACGTAGATAGAGAGGTGCTAGCTGGAATGCAGCTATTGAAAGGCCGAGAACTCCCAGGAGCTAGGGTACGATTAGAAGCGGCGCTTGAGTTGGAGGAGTGGAACAGAAAGGCTTTACTAGGTATGGCAGATATAGAGTTTAGGCGCGGCAGGTACGATGAAGGTCTAATCTTTGCAGAGAGACTGCTTCAGTTGGATGCGTATGATTTTGATGCAAATTTTATAGCAGGGAAGCTATACAGAGCGAAAGGAAATGTCATAGATGCTACCGAAGCATTCGGCTGGGCTGCACGTTCAATGGCATACCGGAGTGTTTCCTACCTGCAGCTTGCGGAACTCTCTTTTGTGGAAAGAGACTGGATTGAAGCAGAGAATTACGTCTCTTTGTCACTAGACTATGATGCTTACAATCTCTCGGCACTCAATTTGTGGGCAGCTCTAAAGCGAATAACGGAATCTCTGAGCGAATGGAACGAAATTATTGATCGAGCGTTTACTATAGATGCCCTCAATCACCCAGCATCTGTGGAGAGATATCTACTAGCTGTTCATAATGCTTCCCCCGTAGATGACCGAATCACTGATCTAATGCAGAACATAAGTAGCGAATACCCAGAACAAACAATATTAGAAATAGTGATAGACTATACACGTATTGGAAGGATTGAGGATGCTTTGGTTATTCTCGATGGGATTAAGACAGAACTAGATTCTCCTCTTTTAGAGTTGTGGCGATCATACCTGAATCAAGATGCGAATGAGCTAGAACAAGGTATTGATCCTAGCTTTGTCTTCCCTTACCGGAGGGAGTCGATTGAGGTTCTCCAGTGGGCAGTCGGCGAAAGTGAACATTGGTCTTGGAGGTATTTGTTGAGTTTAAACCTTTGGGCCAGAGATAGAACTACCGAGGCTGCGAAATTGCTAATCGATCTAGGAGAAACTCCAACTTATGCTCCCGTATTCGTTTCTAGAGCTCTAATTAAACCTTTGGTCGAAGATCAAGAGTTGGCTACAAAGATCAATGAAGAGATGGACTTAGGGAGAGCAGTCAGGTATGGAGCACAAGAACGAGTTACCCACATGGAGTTGATAAAATATCTTCGAAGCGGTGGTCGGTGGGGAGATGCAGTGTTAGCAAGCATTAACGCAAGAAGTTACTTCCCTAATGATTTTGACTTAGAACTACTTCATGCCAGTTCTTTGAATGAGTTGGGAGACTATGCCGCTGCTCTAAGGATCTTGGATCAGATACAAGTCCTGCCCTCTGAAATGTCCTCTAAGAGTCATGAAATTTTTGCTACAGCCAATTTACTAGCTGGACTCGAAGCCCTGGCTGAAAAAAAAATCGAGGAAGCTCTCGAATATTTTCAGACTTCTACTGCCTGGCCAGAAAATCTGGGGCTAGGGCGGCCTTTTGAACCGGAAGAAAGACTGGCGAATTTCTTAAGGTCCAGAGCACTTAGGATGCTTGGGAGAAATCAAGAGGCACAGATAGCACTTATATCTGTCATCGACCAAACTCCTAATTCATTGGTAGAGCTGGGTATTACCGAGGGGGGTATAGATATAATTTCTGCTAGAGCGTTTATTGATTTAAAAAAATTCGACCAGTTGGCAATTCACCAAGAGTTTGTAGGGCCTAGGTCTGAAGTACTGAATAGAGCTACTGAGCTAGTTGCTGAAGGGAAAAATCCCAGTCAGGCTATACTGGAAGCAGTAACTAGTTTGATGAGTGGGGTGGTGGATGTCGAAGAGAAAATATTATATGCAGCTTTGATTTTAGGGGTATGCCGATGATAATCTTAGGAATATTTGTGGGCACCCTTAAACACCATTTTGCACATTCGATCAGTGCTGTATACTGAATAGGCACCTGAATAGAGCACTGCTGCTGTTGATCGCAGTCAGTCATTTAATGGTAGGTTACACGCTATACTAAATAGGAGGGGTACAATGGATGCTAAGAAAC
>JAPKDG010000046.1 GCA_028822645.1 Longimicrobiales bacterium
ATTTTATCGAATCTCTGATTGCTCACAAAGAATTGATCGTATTCGTAAACACTCTATAGATGCATCCAATCGGATGAAGGAAGAGGGTACGCCACTCGATCTCTTGGAAAGGATCGCAGTCGATCCATTCTTCAATCTAAGTCTCGAGCAACTGAAAGAAATAGCTGATCCGACCAAGTTCATTGGCCGATCCGCCCACCAAGTAGATAAATTCTTGCTTGAGTCTGTGCAACCACATTTAAACCGATTGGGAAAAGCCGCGAAAGAACGCCTTAGTGACCCTGACGTCAGAGTTTGATCAGATGAATAAAAAAGACATTCAAATACCTTTCCCTATGATTCACCAAGGAAAAGTGAGAGACGTTTATGAAGTGTCTGATCACATGTTACTGATGGTAGCTAGTGATCGGGTAAGCGCTTTCGATGTGATACTGCCTCAGACTATTCCTAGAAAAGGAGAAGTCTTGACAAAGCTCACAGCTTGGTGGCTCGATTCTCTTAGAGACGACCTTGACCATCACCTGATCAGTGTCGACACTCAAGAGATACTAACAAGGCTTCCCACACTCGAAGCTTCAATGAACAACTGGAAAAACAGAAGCATGCTGGTACATAAGACAAAACCAGTAATGGTCGAATGTGTAGTCAGAGGTTATATCTCGGGTTCTGCCTGGAAAGAGTACCGAAATTCTGGGACCTTAGCTGGAGAAACACTCCCAACTGGCCTAATAGAAAATGGATCCTTACCGAAACCGATTTTCTCGCCATCTACTAAAGCGACTACCGGACACGATGAAAACATCACTTTTACGGAAGTAATCAAGCTTCAAGGTGAAGATGAAGCACAAAAACTCAGAGAGCTCTCTTTCCACATATACAGACATGGAGCCGATTTCGCTCATCAACGTGGAATTATTTTGGCTGACACTAAATTCGAGTTTGGACATCACTCAGATGGTAGACTGCTCTTGATCGATGAAGTCCTAACTCCTGATTCTTCAAGATTCTGGCCGGCAGAAACCTACGAGCCTGGAGAAAAACAGCCCTCATTGGATAAGCAACCAGTACGAGATTTCCTGGATGCCATTTCTAACTGGGACAAGCAGCCTCCTCCTCCCGACTTAACAGATGATGTGGTTAGTGAAACTACTTCAAGGTATCTCAAGATCTTCAGAGAATTAACTGGAACAAACCTCGACTCATTCACTTCCCCAGAGTTTGAATAGAATAGATGAGAATCGCTAGGGAAGGATATCCTTTTGTAGCAATCGGCTTATTTATGTCATTTGTTACGTGGTCGGCAACTACCACTCTACCACAATGGTGTACAATTGCTGCTATTTTCCTGACCATAACTACAATGTTTGTAATGTGGTTTTTTAGAGATCCAACCAGAACCTTTCCACTAGATAAAAATGTAGTGATCTCACCAGCTGATGGAAAAATCATCGCAATCAAAGAGGTCCATGAACCATCTTTCTTCGGTGGCCAATGTCAACGTATTACAATATTTTTGAGCATCTTCAACGTCCATGTACAACGGGCTCCTATGGCTGGCAAGGTCACCCATAAGATCTACCGAAGTGGAGATTACTTGGTTGCTTGGCATGACAAAGCAAGTGACGCTAATGAACAATCATCATTAGGTATAGCAACTCAGCATGGCAATATACTAGTGCGACAAATCGCTGGCCTAATAGCTCGTAGGATCGTCACCTATCCTGAACTAAATAACGACCTAGAAGCAGGAGATCGCATCGGGTTGATTCGTTTCGGATCGCGTGTAGATCTTTTCATTCCCAACCATTGGAAAGTTGAATGTTCCGTGGGCGACACCTCCATAGGAGGTTCTACTATCTTAGCCCGACCAACACTTCGCCTGAACTGAATTTATGAGAGACCAGAAAAAATCCACAAAAACACTACGAAAAGGAATAATAATCCTTCCTTCAGCGTTCACTTTGGCGAATCTATTCTTTGGATTCTATGCCATAATTGCAACAACTCGTGGAGATTTTCTGGAAGCCGGATGGTTCATAGTATGGGCTGCTGTCATTGACCTTTTGGATGGCCGGATCGCGCGAGCGACAAGGACTGGATCTAGATTCGGCGCTGAACTCGATTCTCTAGTAGATGCAGTTTCATTTGGAGTGGCCCCAGCCTTTATCATGTATACACTCTACTTTTCTGATGGAAATTGGAGTTGGATATTACCTCTCAGTTACTTAATGGCAGTGGTAGTGCGGTTAGCTCGTTTCAACGTTGAACAGGCTGGGGAGCAAAAAAAATATTTCCATGGCCTTCCTTGTCCCACACCTGGAATTATAATCGCCACTTTTTATCCATTCAGCCAAACTTTGATTTTCCAAGAATACCTACAGACCATGCCCTGGTCTCGAATAAATGCCATTCTATTGATTCTCTTAAGCGCTCTAATGCTGAGTAATATTCCCTACGCCTTAGTTCCACAGATTAGCTTCCGATCAAGGAGGGGTATTTTAGCGACCCTTTGGATACTCACAAACATCCTAGTCGCCATTTCCATGCCTTCTCACTATTTTTTCCCAGCTCTCCTTGGATATACTCTATGGGGATTGAGTAGAGCCGTGATTGATGGTTTATTGGAAAGGTTGCCAGAAAGAGATCCCTTATTGGAAATTTTTGAAAATGAAGCTGAAGAGACAAGGATCGTCGACTATGGAGAACTTGCTTCAATGAGATCACCAGAAAAATCAGAACACCATCAACCCAAACAAATGGAGAGCGACAAGTGAGCCGTATTCGCTTAGAGATTAGAATAGTCCCCCGTCCTGGCTTGCTAGATCCTGAGGGAAAAGCTATACAGAGCGGTTTGCAATCCCTGAATTATACTGACATTCACGAAGTTAGGGTCGGCAAGATCCTGCTCATAGAACTTGACGCAGACTCTACACAAGATGCGATAAATCAGGCAACTTCTATGTGTCAGCGCTTACTAGCCAATCCGGTGACTGAAGATTTCCTAATCAAACTGCACGAAGACAGTGAGAACTCTGAATGAAAGTTGCAATTATAACGTTTCCAGGATCCAACTGCGACTATGACCTTTATAAATGTGTGCAGTTAGTTGGGGGTAATCCAGAGTTTCTCTGGCATCGAGATTCCTCCCTAGGAAAAGTTGATGCTGTGATGCTCCCAGGAGGATTTTCCTATGGAGATTATCTTAGAGCTGGAGCAATCGCTGCAATGAGCCCCATAATGGCGGCAGTAAAAGAATTTGCTGACCACGGTGGTCCAGTCCTAGGCATCTGCAACGGATTCCAGGTACTCTGCGAAGCTAACTTGCTCCCAGGAGCACTCTTGCCGAATACATCACTGTTATTTGCCAGCAAAGAAGTCACTCTGAGTGTCGAAAATAACTCCACTATCTTTACAGATTTATACGAATCAGATAGAAGTTTACGAATGCCCATAGCCCACGCGGAGGGTAACTATTACGCTGACGAAGAAACTCTGGAGCGACTGGAAGAAGATGGTCGTGTAATGTTTCGATACCTAGGTCCTCAAGGAAAACCCACGAACGAAAGCAACCCTAACGGGTCAGCGAATCACATTGCCGGTATCATTAACACTAAAGGCAATGTCATGGGCATGATGCCACATCCAGAAAGGGCTGTAGAAACAATTCTGGGATCAGTAGACGGACTTGATCTCTTTAAAAGCCTCTTAAATCATATTTCAGCCTCAAAAAGGGTATAATTGTGTCAAGTCCACAATCTAGACCAGGAGATCCTCAGATCACCCCTGAATTAGTCAGTGAACATGGTCTGTCACCTTCTGAATATCAAAAAATACAGGGAATATTGGAAAGAGAGCCTTCCTACACTGAATTAGGTGTATTTAGTGCAATGTGGTCAGAACATTGCGGCTATAAAAATTCAAAAAGGATGCTGAAACTGTTGCCGACCAAAGCACCTTGGGTAATTCAAGGCCCAGGAGAAAATGCAGGGGTTATCGACATCGGTGACGACCTTGCCCTAGTGTTCAAAATCGAATCTCACAATCATCCTTCAGCGGTTGAACCTTATCAGGGAGCAGCGACTGGAGTTGGAGGGATCCTCAGGGATATTTTCACGATGGGAGCTCGCCCTATCGCAGTACTAGACTCCCTTAGGTTCGGCGACCTCAATTCAGGACGTGTCCGCTACCTTTTCTCCGGAGTAGTTCAAGGTGTAGGAGATTATGGCAACTGTGTCGGCATCCCAAATATCGGCGGAGAAGTCTACTTTGATAAGGGTTACGAAGGCAATCCTATTGTCAATGCTATGTGCCTCGGGCTTATGAAAAAAGATAGTCTTATTAAAGGTGAGGCTGAAGGCGTTGGCAACCTTCTAGTGGCTGTCGGCACAGCTACTGGAAGAGACGGTATCCATGGGGCGACATTCGCTTCTGAAGAACTCAACGAAGACTCACAATCTAGTAGGCCACAGGTACAAGTGGGTGATCCTTTCACTGAAAAATTATTACTAGAAGCAAGCTTGGAACTCATTCATAGTGGATATATCACTGGCATTCAAGATATGGGAGCAGCTGGTATTACCTCCAGTGCCGCAGAAATGGGTGGTCGCTCGGGCAATGGAGTGGAAATCAATATCGATTGGGTCCCCGTCCGCGAGCCTAACATGACTCCCTACGAGATACTTCTATCAGAATCTCAAGAACGAATGCTAGTGGTAGTGAAAACTGGGCATTTGAAAGAAGTTCAAGCTATTCTAAATAAATGGGAGCTTGAAGCAGATGAAATTGGCTGCGTCACTAACGATGGATTATTCAGGGTTACTGAAGAAAATAAGACAGTTGCAGCGATACCCTGCTTGGCCCTGACCGAAGGATGCCCCACTTATGAGCGGGAGGGGAAAGAATCTCCTGAAATCAAAAGTCTTCGCTCTAAAGATTTATCCCACTTAAAAATCAAATCGTCAGGTTATGAAAATATATTCCTAGATCTCCTTGGATCAGCGAATATCGGCTCTAAACGATGGCTGTACAACCAATACGACACCACGGTAAGGACTAATACGGTAATCGCCCCAGGGGAGGCCGATGCTGGAGTTATCCGCCTTCGAGAAAGCAACAAGGCTATAGCTGCAACCACAGACTGTAACGGCCGCTATGTTTACCTCAATCCAAGGATGGGAGCTAAGGCGGCAGTTGCAGAAGCGGCCAGGAACCTGGTATGCGTAGGAGCTTTACCTATGGCCGTCACCAACAATCTCAATTTCGGAAATCCTCTAAAATCTGAAATATACTATCAATTCAGAGAAGCTGTCCTAGGTATGTCAGAAGCTTGCAAGCTTTTCGAAACACCAGTGACGGGTGGAAACGTGTCATTTTACAATGAAACTAGTAGCACGCCAATCTATCCGACTCCTGTGATAGGGATGGTAGGAATCATAGATGACATCAAGCACTTGACTCGTCCATTCTTCCAAGAATCAGGAGATGAAATTTTACTCCTCGGGAACAACACAGACGAATTGGGAGGATCTGAATATCTCTATGTTTCAGAAGATCTGGTCGCGGGAGAGCCGCCAATCGTTGACCTTCTGGCTGAGAGGCAACTGCAGCACAGTGTCCTCTCTATGATTAGCAAAGGTCTACTCCAATCTGCGCATGACCTTTCAGAAGGCGGCTTAGCTTGTGCATTAGCCGAAAGCGCTTTTGGGAATGAAACAAATCCATTCGGAGTTGATGTAGTGCTACAGGATCGTTTAGAACCAATCCCACTCTTTTTTGGTGAAGCTCAGGGCCGTATCATAGTTTCTTGCAAAAAGCATTCCGGCAACCAAGTTTTGCAAACCGCGAAGAACCATGGAGTACCATGTCGTCTCATAGGAGAGGTGGTGCCAGCTTCTAGTGGCTTCAGGATCGCAGGTAGGACTGTGAGTGTCGAACTAGATATTGAGACCATGTCTGATAGATTTTTTAATGCCATACCTGACTTGATGAACCAAAAAAACGATCCATGACCTAAAGGGACCCAAGAATATGTGTGGAATAGTTGGCATCTCGTCTGAATCTAACGTAGCTGGAGAAATTTACGATTCCCTCTTGATGCTACAACATAGAGGCCAAGATGCTGCGGGCATGGTCGTCTGTGATTCGACAGGACACTTAAATAGTCGAAAGTCTATGGGTTATGTCAGAGACGTTTTTCAACAGATTCACATGGAAAAACTCACTGGTAATTACGGAATAGGACACGTGAGATACCCCACTGCTGGAGGAGTAGGAAAAGAATTCTCTCAACCTATGTACGTCAACTCTCCATATGGAATAAGCCTTGCACATAACGGAAATCTCACTAATTCCAAAACTTTAGCCAAGGAACTATTTCAAACTGAACTGAGACGGTTAAACACTGACTCCGATTCCGAAGTTCTCTTGAACATATTTGCTCATGAACTTGGAAAACACAGGCAAATAAATCCTTCGGCAGAGCACATCTTCAAAGCTGTTACAGAAACTCATAAAAGATGTGATGGTGCCTACGCTGTTATAGCCTTGATCACTGGGCTTGGGATTCTAGCTTTTAGAGATACTAACGGGATAAGACCTCTATCGCTCGGAATAAGAAAGGGGAGATATAGGGACGAATACATGGTCGCGTCGGAAGATGCTTCATTCATACCTCAAGGTTTTATAAAAGAAAGAGACATAGAACCAGGTGAGGCTGTCTTCATAGACAAAGACGGCAAATTGTTTTCTGAACAATGTGCTAACATTTTTCAGAAAAGACCATGCATTTTTGAGTATGTATATTTTGCAAGACCTGATTCAACAATTGATGAGATCTCTGTTTATAAATCACGCATGAGAATGGGCTCTAAATTAGCTAAAAATATCAAGAGGTCCTATCCAAGCCATGATATCGATGTTGTGATACCAATTCCTGACAGTTCTACTACTGCCGCACTCCAATTGGCTGTCGACATCAAAATCCCTTACAGGGAAGGATTCGTTAAAAACCGATATATCGGCCGGACTTTCATTATGCCTAATCAAGAGGAAAGAAAGAAGTCAGTCAGAAGAAAATTGAATATTCTTGACCTGGAATTTAGAGGTAAAAATGTTTTATTGGTTGATGATTCCATTGTCAGAGGAACAACCAGTAAAAAAATTATCGAAATGGCGAAGGAAGCCGGTGCCAAAAAAGTGTATTTCGCCTCTGCTGCTCCTGCAATTAAATATCAAAATCTATACGGCATTGATATGCCTGCTACTAGTGAGTTGATCGCATCAAATCGGACGAATCAAGAGGTAACAGAAGAGATAGGAGCAGATTGGCTCATATACCAAACTTTAGAGGATCTAATAGAAACTGTACAAGCAGGTAATCCTGGAATCAAAGAGTTCGAGACGTCAATATTTACTGGAGAATATATTACCCCTTTAGCTGACAATTATCTCAAAGAACTAGAAGCTTCAAGAAAAGACGAAGTTAAGAGTCAACGAGAAAAAGATGGTTTTCGGAACAACCTTCCAATAGGTTAAAATAATACCAATTTAATAGGATCTCTCCTCAGAATCCTGAGAACTTAAAAAACTATCCGCCAAATCTACTAGGGCTCTGGAGCCCAAGTAGACAGGAGTTCGACAGTGTATATCTGTCGGGGCTACATCCAAAATCGGACCCTCGCCTGTTGAAGCCTTCCCACCAGCTTGCTCGCAAAGCATAGCAACCGGCGCCGCTTCATACAGAAGTCGTAATTTTCCATTAGTATTTTTCGCATCCGCTGGATATGCGAAAAGCCCACCCCTGAAAAGAGTCCGATGGAAATCTGCCACTAGCGATCCTACATAACGGGAGGTTGTGCAGTAAGGCTCACCTCCTTCCAATCCTTTCAGGGTTTTAAGGAAACGCTTTTGGTTCTCAGACCAAAAGAGATAATTGCCTTCATTTACTGAATACATCCTGGAGGAATGCTCTCCCATAGTGATGTTGGGATGACTCAATATGAACTCACCTATTGAAGTATCTAAAGTAAAACCGATTACCCCATGGCCAAAAGTAAGGACCAGCATTGTTGAAGCTCCATACAGTACATACCCAGCTGCAATCTGCGAAGATCCCTTTTGTAAACAATCCTCAATGGTTGCATCCCCTTGTCTGGTGACTCTTCTCTGTATGGAAAATATAGTCCCCGTAGAAATATTTACATCGATATTAGAAGATCCATCTAGAGGATCGAAAAGAAGAATATATTCCCCTTGCTTGGCTCCGCTGGGTAAGCTCAGGATATTTTCCGATTCTTCCGAGACCATACAACACAAACTGCCAGTCCTCTCCATCGCTTCACAAACAATTTTTTCGGAGTAGATGTCTAATTTTTGTACAGTTTCACCCTGGACATTAGTACCCCCCGTCGGACCCGATAAATCAGACAAACTTATTCGGCTCACTTCTCTCGAAATGATCTTAGATGCAAAGGCGACACCATTTATGATCTTTCTGATCCTCCTATCAATTATTTGACCAGAAGGACCACCGCCAGTTAGATACGCCTGTAGGGTACAAATTTTTCCCCGACTGTCAGTATGATCCATTCCTAACCTTCACAAAGGTAAAATTCTTTTAGATCTCTAATCTGCTTCAATTCCAATTTTCTCAGTAACAGTGTTCATCATTATTTGTTTCTTCTCGTCTGAAAAAACATCTTCTTCTTGAGCTTCTTCTCTTAATCGATCATGGAGAATCGTCCTTACTTTTAGGTCGCTGTCGAGTCCAACCAACAACATCAAAAGCATTCCGAGTATCAGTCCAACAATGGCTACAACCGTGACTGGAACTCTTTCAAATATCACAAATCCAAGGTCCACTCTAACTTTCTGGAAATCATTTAGAATAGCAAATACCCCTGAAAATATTAGTACTAAAAAAGCACCCAGGGGACCCAAGATCCTTGTCATACAATCAGTAGCCGATTCAATCCAACAACTCCCCCATAAAGGTGGCTCCTGTAGTGCCCGTCAAGAGAACTTGTTGGTAAGTCCCGATGGCGTCAGCCGGAGCGATAAACGCCACAGCTTTATTCCTTCTGGTTCGACCCAAGACTTGACCGCTTTTCCGACCTTCTTTTTCAACCAAGACTTCTTCTGTCCTCCCTACCTCAGCTTCGTTAATCTCAGCTTGAATACTCCGATGTACTTCTATAAGCTTAGCTAATCGATTTTGTGCTTCGTCTTTTGACACAAAATATTCCTGTGGGAAGCGAGTAGCGGGCGTGCCATCTCGAAGAGAATATTTGTAGGTGTAAGCATCGTCAAACCTGATCTCTCGTAGAAGCCTCAAGGTATCTTCAAACTGACTTTCTGTTTCCCCTGGGAATGCTACAATTATATCAGTAGAAAGTGACAGGCCGGGAATTAAATTTCTGGCTAATTGGACTTTTTCCAGGAAAGTTTCAACCGTATAACGGCGCAGCATTCTACGAAGCACCATGTCATTACCAGACTGCAGTGGAAGATGCAACTGCTCACATATATTGGGCTCTTCTGCCATTACTTCCAATAATTCTGGAGTGACATCATTAGGATGTGGGGAGGTAAAACGTACTCTGCGGATTCCAGGAATCCGAGCCACAGATCTTAGAAGATCGTGAAAAACAACTCCCTCAGATTCATAAGAGTTAACGGTTTGTCCAAGCAAGGTCACTTCTGTACGACCAGATTCTGCAATTTCCTGAATTTCGGACAGCACTTCCCTGGATTTTCTATTTTTTTCTGGACCTCGAACATAAGGGACAATGCAGAAAGTACACCGATGATTGCATCCTCTTTGAATAGGAACCCAAGCGCCTACCTGGGATGACCTGCGTTGTGTTAACCCTTCATAGTTTTCCTCTATGCTTAAATCTAGGACGGCCAATTGCGGGCCTCTTTTCTTAGGAGATCGGGACGGAACAGAATTAGCTCCTGTTCGAATTTTGTTTAACTGTTCCGGTAAAGAACGATAACCATCTGGTCCCATAACTAGATCAACATAAGGAGCTCTCTTAAGTAACACTTCTCCTAATCGCTGTGCCATACATCCAGTCACACCTAGTATGACCTCTGGGCGGTTCTTCTTTAAAGCATACAGTTGGCCTACTCTTCCCAATACTCTCTCTTCCGCATGCTCTCTAATCGCGCACGTATTAACTAGAACCACGTCTGCTTGTTCTGGAGAGCTGGATACTTCATAACCTTCGTCCACAAGAATCCCCTCCATCAGCTCTCCATCACTGATGTTCATTTGACAACCGTAGGTTTCCACGTAGACACTTTTCTTGGGGAATTCAGTCATACCACTCCATGTTCAAAGAACTTTCAGAAATTTTTGGATTACACAACTCTCAACTGTGGAGATCGATGTAAAGGTCTCTACCACTTCCTCCTAAGGTCCCTTTATAAATCCGTTCTGGATCTCTCAGTTCTGAGTCGTTCACTTGAACTTTCAAATAATCCTCAGTAATGGCATTACGGCCCTGTTGCTCAAGGGCAACAAAAGATAACCCTCCTGACCGAGAACTTCGATATTTCATATTTTTATCTTCTGCAATTTTCCTGAGCTGCATACCCCTCTCTCTAGATACTTTCCTAGATACACGACCAGACAATTGTGCGGCTGCAGTATTATCCTTCTCGGAAAACGGAAATACGTGCAGATAAGTATAAGGAAGTTCTTCAACCAACCTAACAGTCTCCTCGTGATCTTTTTCTTGTTCTCCTGGAAATCCAGTGATGATATCTGCTCCCAAACCTAAATACGGAAGTTTTTCTGCTATTTTTAGAGCTCTCGTCCGATATTCTTCTCTACTGTGCCAACGTCTCATCCGTCTCAGAACTGGATCCGATCCGCTTTGAAGGGGCATATGGAAATGTGGTGCTATCTGCCCACCAGAAGAATTTACCAGATCCAACAAAGAGTCATCAATCTCCGTAGCTTCTATACTACCTAGCCTAAACCTTGTTCCTGGAACCATTTCAAGAAGATGATGCAGTAATTGTGATAGAGTCATCGGACATTCAAGATCTCTGCCATAGTGACCAATATGAATCCCAGTCAAAACAATCTCTGGGTGGCGTTGACTCAAAATTAAAGCTTCATTGATAATCTCTTCTAGACTGCGTGAACGACTGGCACCTCGAGCCAATCGAGTAGCACAAAAAGAACATTTACGATCACATCCGTCCTGGATCTTTAACCATCCACGTGTCGCTGATCTCCGATAACTCAAGATAGACGGATTGTCTCCGATTCCAGAGCTCTTGCTCTCTTCATGAAAACCTCGGATCTGCACTAATTCCGACTTCCTCTCCGCCGCAAGAGAGACCTGGACCGGATCATGGCCCGCCACGACAGTCTCTACTTCGGACATCTCTTTGTATTCGGAACCTCGAAGGACTGCAGAACAACCAGCGACTATGATCCGGATGCCAGGATTGTCTCTTTTAATTTTTCGGATAAATTTTCGGGCTTCTTTGTCGGCCGCATTGGTCACTGTGCAAGTATTCACCAAGCATACTTCGAACTCTTCTGACTGGTCTACTGTGATGCCACCTCGAACTTCCACCTCTTGTCTCATTCTTTCGGTGTCATACTGATTGGCCTTGCATCCAAAAGTCTTATAAAACACTCTCGTCACAGCACTACCTCTCTATCGACTCCCAGCCCGCAAAGTGACAGTAAGTCTGTTAAAGTTCTCCTCAAAATCACTTGCACTGTGTTTTCCAACTTCCATAGCTACATCAATAGCTGCAAGCGGAAGCTCAAGAGCTTCTGCAAGAACTACCGAAAATCCAAGAGACATATTTCTTTCTCTTACCACTTGACCCTTGAATTGAAAAGGCATGGTTGACTTACGAAAACCTATCCTAAGAGGAAGAATTCCAGACCAGAATCTTGTCGCTTCCCACTCTAGGCCAATCCCATAACTGTTTGTCCTTCCCGCAGCTAAAGCATTGATTTCGGCATATCCCAAATCACTCCAATTGGACGAAGCAAAACCTACACTCACAGAAAGACCTGGATCTATTATCCAATTACTTGCAACTTTCAACTCTAGAGGAAGTCTAATCACTTCTTTCTCTCCGATCGATCCTTCCATTGGACTAAGAGCGATGTCCCCTGACCATTGCAAACTACCCCCCAGATACAACGAAGGGTAAGGATCCCAAGAAAGATTCACAGATACTAGTGGGCCAGAGTAACCCCATGCTCTATTATCAGAATAATCTTGGATTCCATCCAGTGTTGGCAATGAATCCAAGTCAAATTTTCGGGAAAAATTACGCCTGACACTGCCAGTATAAACGCCCGCTGAAGCACCCACCGCTATACTAGGGGACAATCTCTGAGCCCATCCCAACTGGAGGGCGGAAAGACCACCTAATAAATCAGAACGATCGGTGATGGGAATGTCCGACCCCAAGAGTTGCAAAGTGTCTCTGACAGCAGCAGAAGAATTTTGATCAAAAAAACTATTCAGCGTTAAGGTGGCCACTCCACTCGTTCCCAAAGGATATGCCAGACCTAATACGGGAAAGCGTGTCCCTGAAAACTCTCCCTCATCTGATTCTAGTTTATAGTTTCCCCACATCGGTTGAAGAGTAACACTAGCTGTGGAAGCCAAAAAATCCAGAGAGGCAGTAGGATTTCCGGGTAGGATAGTGGGAGTCCTTCCCGCCAAGCCTACTCCACCGAGCGCTCTTTGAGTCGCATCTATAGGGTCTAGTTTCATACCAAGACCACTGGAACCCAACAAAGATTGAGCTCTTGATGACTGCGTGTTTGCTATGAGTAAGATGCAGACAATCCAAAACAATCTCATGGTGAGCCTCTGAATTCAGGAATTGTTAATATCAATCTCAAAACCGGAAACCCAGGATCGCCAGCACCTTGAAAAGATGCAAATTCCAAAGTATTCCCTTCGTCACTACTTAGAAGAGCAATAGTCTTAGTAGGGAACACTCCGGATAGGTTCTTTTCACTAAATTCCAACAGATCCGTTAATGGAAATACGATCTGCTCTCCTTCAGAATTGCCAAAAAACTCGGGTTTTATCAAAAGACCCTGATACAGACCAATAGGGTCTCCTAGAGGAGATTTGGGAAGTGATGAAGGGCTCAGGACTGAACGGACTTGAATGGCCAAAGGAGTGGCCGGCTTAAAGCCAGCTTCAGTTTCGCGAGTCGTCAAAAGGAGCTCCGCTTGATTCAATTGGCTCTTAGAAACATCAAATAGACAACTAGAACTCCCACAAATTTCAACCGAACCCCGAACTCTCTCTGGAAGTTTCATAGTTATTACAGACCTCCAAGCAGGAAGACCTCCTACTCTTAACCATCCCTCTGGAACAGTGGGGGTCGGATCGACCATGAAGCTCAACTCACTAACTGGTACAGGAATCTCAAGGATAGTATCCGGGTTGTTCAGAGGGACAGCTTTCAATACTAAATTGGCATTCCAAAGATTCATACGAGTCCCTGAATCTTTAGAAATCACCACCATCCCTTGAGAGGAGCTACGCACTCCACCCCACTCAGCTACAGTTGCCGAATCAACATCAATGCTTATCGATGCGAAAGAATTTACCGAATCACCAACTAGATGGGAGTCAAGTTCTCCAGAGCCAACCAAAACCGAAGATTCTGCACCTGATTGGACCCAGGAAGTCTTATCATTTACTGTATCCACTGCAACTTTCCAGTTCAGTGTCTTAGGATCCCAAGCTTGTTGGGTAGCCAAGATCTCTAAGCTAATAGCTTCACCCGTTTGATCTTGAATAGAGTCAAATGAGAGCACTACTCTTCCCCCTAAGACTTTCAGCCCAGATGCACCCCCTGCTAGCTCAACTGACTCTGGATAAGATCCAAACCGTAAAACTGTTTTTGCAGAGAATCCATCAAAATCCTTAGCGACGACACCAAATCCAAGGTCAGAAGGCGACCCATAGCCTCCCACAATTTCCAACTCTTGCACGAAGTCCTCAAATGGGACTAGTACCTCTATTGTTCGAGGTTTGATATCAATAAGATCCAGATCAGGAGCAGTGGCAACATTTTCACTGCAGTTCGCCAGACATAGAAACCCCAGCGGGGAGAGTACCCTTAGAAATTGAGATTTCATCAAAGAAGTTTCCTCTTTTCTCGAGCTATCAGAAACATACTAACTATCACACCAAAATCCTCGGCAATCTAGGCGTTAGCCCCGTCAAGATCTCATAACTTACAGTTTCCGCTAAATCCGCCATTTCTTCCAAAGTTATACACTCTTCCCTGTCCTTGCCTATTAACGTAGCCACATCACCAACTCCAACCTCAAGAAGATCAGTTGTATTCACTACAATAGTATCCATAGAAACCCTTCCAATAATTGGCACCCTAGTGCCATGGAGTAAGGCATGCCCACAATTGCCTAGCCTCCTAGGCAACCCATCTCCATAACCGATTCCTAGTACTGCCCATTTTTCTTTTTTTTCACTTTTATAGGTCGCTCCGTAACCCAAAGTAGTATTCGCTAAAACATTCCGTACTAGCACTACTTTCGCGCGGATGCTTACTACTTCTTCAGAAAAAATACTTTTATTTCCTACCTGGCCTCCATACATGAAAATTCCCGGACGCACCCCATCACTTGCTAACGATAGCTCATGAAAAATGGCCGCAGAATTACAGACATGGATCATCCCCACATTCTGATTCAATATTTTTACAGACCCTAAGAACCTCTTGGATTGAATTTCAGTACTCAGGTCAGAATCTACATCTGAAGAATGAAAATGAGTATAGGTACCACTCCAAACTACATCCTCTTGTGCAATACGAACCCTTAAAATTTCCCCCCACTCCGAAGCAGTTCGCCAATCAAAACCAGCCCTGCCCATCCCAGAATCAATTTCTATCTGGAAATGCCCTCTGACGTTCAATTTTCTTGACGTCAAAATCCATTGTTCTAGTGATTCTAGGTCGGATAATGTGATTGTTAATCCTGCCTCTAATGCCGAACAATATGACCCGTAGTCCATGGGTGAAAACACCACAACAGGCTTCACTACACCGATTCTACGAAGATGACAACCTTCCTCAAGGGTAGCAACTCCGAA
>JAPKDG010000087.1 GCA_028822645.1 Longimicrobiales bacterium
CACTCCCGATTCGGAATGCCCCTTTAAGGTTTTTATGGACTGGGAAATAGACCAACCATTTCCAGCTCTGTCCATTAACAGCAAGTAGGATAGTCCAAAAATAAGGATCACAAAAATTCCTAAGATAGGTTGTCCAAGAGAGATGAATAATTTCTCACTGGGCAGTAGCCACTTCAATCCAGCAGTTACTGGAAATTGAATTATGTAAGCAAAACAGACTGCTAGACAAGAAGACAAACACATGAGTTTCAGTCCTTTTACTTGGATACGATTGGATCCAAGGGCTAATCTTAAGCGTTTCTTCAGCAACAGATACTCTATCCAGGCAGCCAAGGACACACCTATGGCTAATCCAACAGGTCCATAATGCAAATCTCCAGATTGCAGCCTGTCAAACGGAAACATAAGTAAGCTCCCCATTACAAGAGAAATGGCAACTCTCATATAAGCCAGCCGAGCTGGAGTCCTAGTATCTCGTAAAGAGTGAAATCCAGTAGATAGAACCCTGGAAGCCGAAGAGGCGGTCAATCCTAAACTGTAAGCGGCTAGTACAGCATAAATCACCGGAACATCCGTAGCCCGAAATGCGCCCCTGTGGTAGATCCCTGCAACTATAATGTTGCCAAAACAAATAAACCCTACTGCTGAGGGTATTACCCAAAAATGAACCCTCGCTAGAGCTTTCTCTATCCTATTTCTTAAAAGTTCCGGAGCAGCCAATCTCTGGCGAGAGAGTTCCGGTAATTCTGCCGCTGCAACAGATAGCCCGAATATGGATAAAGGTAAGAGGTACAGAGTTTGAGCATAACCCAATGCTGCGATTGCACCTTCTGCCAGAAGAGCGGCAAGAATCACTTCGAGAAGTGAACTTATATTTACGACTCCTCTTGCCATGGCAACAGGAATGAAATTATTGATAGCTTCATGTACGCCGAATACAGTTTTCCCTAGAGAAATCCGGAAACAAGTCAAATACTCCAAGACCGTCGGTAATTGAATTGCTACCTGCACTACTCCACCCAACAGTGCAGCCCAAGCTGCAACTACGAGGAGTTGTTCTCCGGATACATTGTGAAACCATGCCATAAAGGAAACACAGGAAACTATTGCACCGTTCCAAGCCACTGGGGCAACATAAGGCAAAAAAAATCGCCTATGTGAATTCAGGATCGCTAAGGCCCAAGCAGAAACCACCAATACTGCTGTCATAGGAAACAGGATTTTGATTAATTTGCCCACCAGAGAGATCTTCCCTGGATCCCATTCAACAAAAATCCAAGGCAACAAAAATGGTACCACTACCATCCCCACTAACGCAGACAATCCCGCAACCACCAATAATATTCCGAGAATGGCTCCTATAAATTGACTGGCTGGCTCTTTTTCGTCTTTATCTAATAGCTCAGAATAAATAGGGATAACAGATGCGCTTAAGGTTCCTTCACCAAGTAAGTTCTGTATTACATTAGGAATCTTCAATGATACTCGCCACACATCCGCCAACCCGCTGGCTCCAAAGAAATATGCCATGACTAACTCTCGGACTAATCCACTTGCCCGACTGCAGACAATACCAATACCCACCATGACTGCACCGCTGCTCGATTGATTCTTTGGAATCTTATCCTCGATCTTCTTCATCAGTAAATTCCACTTCGAAACTACTAATCAATTCTTCAACCAGTAGCTCTCCATAGCGTGCCAAGTAAAAGAATGGGCTCAGCACGCGTTCCTGTTTGTTTCCGTTTGGAAACAGATGAGACCTGACAGTTTCCACCTGATTCAAAGTTTCTTCGTTATTTCTCTTGAAACTTCTGATAATTTTCCTATTTAGTTCATCGATGCCAGCCAGCGATTTATTTCTACTCTTGGTAACAGATCCCTGCAATGTTGAATCAAATTTACTCACTTGAGCCAGCAGATCGTCAGAATGCTTCGCTATTTGTGCTCTTAATTTATCCATAGTAACATTTATAGAGTCAGAAATTTCACCTTTTGCTATCGACGAAAATATATCTTGAGCCGGACGCTCACAATTTTCCAGGGAGAGTCCCAACTTCGACATTTTTCTCTGGATTTTTGTCTCAACCAATGTCGCCGAATGCCTAGGGTACAGAATCGGCATGTTGACTCCATGGATTTCATATAGAGGTTTCAGTTGGGCGTAGTAGGCCAATTCTCCGGGTCCGGCCACATAACTGACAACTGGCAGGACCGATGCCTCTACTATCGGTCGCAATAAAACATTGGGACTCAATACTGATAAATCTTTTCCCGAAAGTTCTTCTATTTGTTCTAACGTTAAGATTTGACCAGATTTCCGCAGAACAAACACATCTCCATCCCTATAGATCCTTTCTCGACCTTCATCGCTCTCCATGAACAAATTCACTGCCTTGTCCAGGATTGGGACCTGCAACTCGTATCCTGGTTTTGAAAGTGAGTCATTCCAATTTTTCAATTTTATTTCCGTGGATTGTGCATGCTCTAATTCAGTCATCAACAATTCTCTGGAATGAGATTTTAGAGCAGTATTGTTGGAATCTAAAATCACCAGTCCTTTAGGTCCCAGCACACTGAGTAGCATCTCCCCTAAAGCATTTCCCAGATCTGTTCCCTCGCGGTAACAGTCTCGAAACAACTTGATACAATCATCCCTAAACCCCTTCTCACCAATAGTTTGTGATACCTCGTCTATGAGCCTGGAGATTTCAGCAGAAAGAAGAACTCTGTGAATAGATCGGCCGTCATGGCCTTCATTTTCCAAGGTAGCCTTCACTACACGGTCTTCTCGGTCAATAAAATAGGTTTGGTTTACTTCTTCCCAATCATGGTCTTCAGATGCTATCCAGAATACGGGGATTACTATCCTACTTAATGTATCTTCCAATTTCGAGGCCAACTGTATAGCACTTAACGCCTTATAAAGCGTATATAGAGGCCCGCCAAGTAGGCCTGGTTGTTGACCAGTTGATACTACCAGACCACACTCGTTCACCCATGAATCACACCTTTCTTCAGAAAACCCTTCAGGCAAGCGGAATGTGTCCAAGGCCCTCTCTCTGGCAACCTTATCGAATTTTTTGTCGATCTCGTTTGCGATATGACGATAGGATTCCAATTTTTTCCAGTCTCCGGCATAGAATCCTAAAGCTTGTGGTTCAGTGGCTTGATAATCTCTCAACAATTTGGATCCCGACAATTCTTCCAAGACGATTTTTATGTCCAAATGTCTATCAGGGTGATCGTAGTTCATAGGTTCCCTTTATGGTAAGGCTCATTCCTCATGATAGTCCCAGCCCGGTATATCTGTTCCATCAAAATCAAACGCGCAAATCCATGAGTGACGGTGAAACTCGATAGGGCCATCACACGATCAGCTCTACCTAAC
>JAPKDG010000013.1 GCA_028822645.1 Longimicrobiales bacterium
AATGACTCCCGAGAAACTCCGCTTGACATTGAGAGAACATTTTCTGAAAAGACATCAGCCGGATTATCGCCCCAGGCAAGTAGAGTCTTGGATATACGACGGATTGGCTAATGACTTTACTGAAATGACTGACTTGCCCCAAAAGGAACGGAGAGCGCTAGAGGATGTTTTTCAAATAGATCAGCCATCGGCCAAATTATTGCAGATAAGTCAGGATGACACGGCCAAACATCTTTGGCTTCTGCAAGATGGGGAACTGATAGAGTCCGTTCTGATCCCAGCGGACCACAGGCTTACATTGTGCATATCATCCCAAGTGGGCTGTGCAATGGGCTGCACTTTTTGTGCTACAGGGTGGGGAGGATTCAAGAGACAACTAACAGCCGGAGAGATTGTGGGCCAGTACCGTGCTTCCCAGCGTTGGGCACGGGAGCATGAATATGGTTCTATAACTAATATTGTATTCATGGGCATGGGTGAACCCTTAGCCAACAGGCGATCTCTTCCAGATTCTTTGACGATCCTGAATCAAGGTTATAGGGTAGGTGCTCGCCGGATTACCATTTCAACTGTTGGTTTTGTTCCAGGTATTGTGGCTCTAGCAAGACGTCCGGAACAATTTGGACTGGCACTGTCACTCCATTCACCATTGAGCGAGCTTAGAAGTCAGCTGATACCTCTAGAGTTACGCTACCCGTTACCAGAGGTTCTGCAGGCTATACATGATTTTAGAAAAGATAAAGGTAGACGGGTTACCCTGGAGTACACTATGATCGAAGGAGTCAACGATGGCCTGGACCTCATCGGCCCTTTGGGAGAAATTGCTCTTCGACTGCATGCTTTCGTTAATTTAATTCCTTTTAATCCGATCCCTCAAAACGAATGGACTACTTCGAAGCAGGGGAGGATTCAAGAGTTTGCAAAAAGGCTCAAGAAAAAGGGTGTGTCAGTAGCCGTCAGGGAAACACGAGGTAGAGATATAGATGCGGCATGTGGACAGTTAAAAGCTCATGCACTTGTACAGTTAGAAAACACAAATAATAGCGTATAAGCTATTATTTGTAACAATTTGTGGTTCAGAAAAGATCACTATAAAATTGTCTATAAGCTTGATTGTGAGTAGTTGTTTTGAAAGCAGTTATGGCCATTTTGGTGGTGGAAAGACTATTTGGATTGTGAAAATATTGAATTGAGATTCTATGACTTTGTCGCTGAAACGTATCCTTTGGGTTGATGATGAAATCGATCTCCTAAAGCCTCATTTATTGTTTTTGAGGGATAGAGGGTATTATGTGGACGCAATCACAAATGGTGATGATGCTCTAGTCCTCCTGGAGAGGCACAATTATGACCTCCTCCTCCTTGATGAGCAGATGCCTGGACGCAGTGGACTGGAAATACTTGACTTGGTTCGTAAAACAAATCTTGGAATTAGGGTAATCATGGTTACCAAGTCCGAAGAAGATCGGACTATGAAGGAAGCAATCGGGCGCAGGGCTGATGATTATTTGCTTAAGCCGGTAAGTCCACTACAGGTGCTCTCCGCAGTTACAAGAATTCTAGAAGGACCATCAATTCGCCAGGAGCATGTAGCAAGAGATTTTGCAGAGCAGTTCTCGGCTCTTTCGCACAGGCTACAAAGGGCTGCTACCGAGCGTGATTTTGCTGAACTATATATTGAGCTAACAGACTGGCATGTCCGTCTTGAACACTCTAATGAGGGTGGTTTGTTGGGCACAGTGGAAGCTTTATTGGTTGGTCTCAGAAAAGATTTTGGATCTTGGATCAAGTCCGAGTATCCACAATGGATGCAAGGAAAGATGGAGGGAAGGCCTTCCCTTTCCGTTGATGTAGTGGAAAAGCACTTGATCCCTCTTTTGGGAGAATCCTCAGTAATGTTCGTGCTATTGGATTGTCTTCGTATGGACCAGTGGAAGGTGATAGCCCCACTCCTAGTACCTTATTTTGAAATCCAGGAATCTTATCACTATTCGATCTTGCCGACGGCAACTCCTTACTGCAGAAATGCAATTTTTAGCGGCGGTTTTCCAGATGATCTCCCTGAGCACTACAGGCAGGGAGTAGGTATTTCGGGTGAGAAAGTCGGTCTAAATGATTTTGAGGACAAACTCTTAAAGAATCACTTGGAAGCATTGTGTGGACAGTCAATTCCAGTCCATTACGAAAAGATCACTTCAGATGAAAATGGGGGACGAGTTAGGGCTCGAGTGCGCTCTGCGCTCAAGGAACCGAGATCTGTAGTGGTCACTGTGTTCAATTTTGTGGATATGATGACACACGGCCGGAGTGACTCTGCTATTCTGATGGAAGTTGCTAGGGATGAGGCAGCCCTTAGAAGCCTAACTCGGTCTTGGTTTGAAAGATCGAATGCTTTTTCGGTTATGAAGGATGCTGCCGCCGCAGGACACCGCATCTTACTCACTAGTGACCATGGATCTATACAATGTAGGAATCCAACGGTGATACACGCAAAGAAAGATGCGTCAAGTAGTTTGAGGTATAAGGTCGGCATGGATCTCAGGTTAGACAATCCAGAAACTACATTTTTAACGAAGGTGGGTGAAAATTTGAGACTGCCCCCTGCTCCATTGGGAACTTCCTATGCCATTGCCTTGGATGACCATTATTTCGTTTATCCAAACCGGCTCAGAGAGTATCAACGTCGTTACCGCAATTCCTTTTTGCATGGAGGTATATCTCCAGAAGAAATGATTGTGCCTGTAGTTGAATTAAAATCACGGACGTAGGCGGATGCAGTAATTGTCTGATAAAAGATAAGAATGGTTAGTTCTAACTCTTTATAGTTACGTGCAGTAGGCGGGTTTTTTCCGTGCTGTTCGGATGGACTCCTTCTATTTTTTCTTCTTCAACTGGGACTGTTTCATCGAATGTTCTCAATCCATGATTTAAATAGTTATGTGAAGAATATAATGGAGCTTCTTGTTTTTAGGATCATTGGGTCTCTTGCCATGATACTTCCTTCAAATGGAGTGGCATTGCTCGGTGATTGGATAGGGTATCTGTGTGCGAGAGTCTTCAAGTTTAGAAAAATGGAAGTACAGCGACATTTGACTATTGCATTTCCAGAAAAAGGGTGCGATTGGAAAAATAGGATTTCCCTGAAGAGTTATAGACATCTAGCTAGAGAATCTTTGGTTTTTTTGGGTTCAACAAGATTGAATCAGCTTGACATCAGAGATCAAGTGCGAATAGAGGGTTTAGAGTCACTGGAGAGAGCCTTGCAGCAGGGGTCAGGAGTAATGGTTGTGTCTGGTCATTTAGGAAACTGGGAAATTGGAGCTGCAGCCCTAGCGGAGAGAGGTATACCCTTGGATGTCGTGGTACAGGATCAGAGGAATCATTTTGTTGATAAGTCTCTATTGGATTTACGCAGACGGATGGGGATTGGGGTGATTACAGTGCAACAGGGCCCCTATGCTGTTTTGAACAGTTTAAGAAATGGTAGAGTGACGGCTTGGCTGGGAGATCAGAGTCCAATGAGGAGTTCTGTGGCAGTCAATTTGTTTGGAATTCCCGTGAGAGCTCTAAAGGGGCCTGCACTTTTGGCATTGAGATCTGGAGCATCTATTTTCTTTGCGTCATCAACAGTCATTCCGAATTCAGTTGGTAGGTATAGGGTTGAACTTAAAAATATCCCGGTCACAGAAAATCAAAATGTGAAAAAAATGGTAAGGGAACTAACCCAAACTCATACCAAACTGTTGGAACTAGCAATTCGAAGAAATCCAGATCAATATCTATGGCATCATAGAAGATGGAAAAATCGTAATTGATGGCTTCGTAAAGGAGTACATTCTTGTTAGGTTTTGTGGTTAACTGGCTTCCGAAAACGCATAACTCGGATTGATAAATTGATCTATATTTGTATACCAGCACATAATGAAGAACAGACTATAGGTCTGTTGCTTTGGAAGATTAGGGGCCTAATGTCAGAGTTTGGTCGTGACTATGAGATATTGGTGTTTAATGACAATTCTACTGATCGAACAGGTGAGGTCTTAGAAACATATCGCTCTAAGTTGCCATTAAGAGTACTCAAGAAGGATGTATCCGTTGGCAACTCAGTAGCGCTCGAACTATTGTTGAGAGAAGCGGTCACTTCTACAAAATATCCCAAGAGAGATTCAGCGATCACTTTGCAGGCAGATTTCAGCGAAAATCCAGAAGCTATTGTTTCTTTAGTTCGAGCACTTGAAGGCGGTTCAGATATAGTCGCTGGTAGCATTACAACATCAAATACGAAGACACCTTTTCTAAGAAAGGGGTTGCGTTCTCTGGCAGAAATTCTTCTTGGGAAAGCCTATCATGGGGCACCCGTAACTGATCCTCTTTGTGGCTTCAGGGCGTACAGGTTGATAGTCCTAAAAAAGGCTTTCAATGCTTCCAAGAAAAGGCCATTAGTCGATTCTAAGGGTTGGCTGGCCAATCTTGAGTTTCTTGGGGCAGTGGCACCTTATGCTCGTAAGATCTCGGAGTGGTCTGTTGAGTCTAGCCATATTTCTAGGTCTCACCCGATCAAGTTAAACATAGTCGGAACTTTTAGGGGTATACTCAGGGCAAGACAAGAAATCGTTTGGGAAAACTGAACAGGAGTAAATTTGCAAAAATTCCAGATCCTGCTGGCCATAAGTTTTTTGGGGTTTACTGGCTTGTCAGCTCAGATAGCCAATGATTGCTTCCTGGAGGAAGGATGTACAAAAGGTCAATCTCCTCCTACGTATAGTACAGACCCGTTGGCAGCAGTTGTCCCCTTCGGCCCCGGAGAGAAGCTTACATATAAAGTTAAGATAGGCGTTGTAAACTCTGGCAGTGCACATATGGAAGTTTTAGGTATCGATTCTATAAGGGAAGAGCCTAGTTATCATCTGGAAATGTCGCTTCGTGGGAGTTTGTTGTTTGGTGCAATTAAAGTCAACGATCATTACGAATCATGGTTAGGGACCAGGTCTATATCTAGTCATCGGTTTATTAGTGATGTCCATCAGCTCACCTACAGTCGGTACCGTAAATTCGAATTTTATCCAGAGAAAATGTCTTGGGAGGAGACCGAAAGCGGAGAGACAGGAAGACTGGCCTCTGCCTTGCCCTTGGATGATATTTCTTTCTTATATTTTGTTAGGACTCTTCCCCTGGAGGTCGGTCAAACCTATACACTGCCTCGATATTTTAAGAGGGAAGGCAACCCTGTAGTCATCAAGGTGGAAGGGAGGAAGGTTGTGGAAGTGCCGGCCGGAACATTTAATACCATAGTAGTCCGTCCTACAGTAAAGACTCGTGGACTTTTTAGTGAAGGAGGAGAAGCGGAGCTTTACTTGACGGACGATGAAAATAAGCATCTGGTGTATTTGCGTTCCAAGATTCCAGTTGTGGGCTCGGTGACTTTACATTTAGAAAGCATCTCTGAGGGCTATCAAATCCATACCGGTGATCAAAAGCCTAAATCATAACTAGCTTAGAAATTTTAAAAGTAGTGATTATCCATATTTCTTTAGATATCGTTCGACTGAAATTCGTCTGGTTGTTTTTACCATTCTTGTTGTATTTTGCTGCACCTTCTTCCTCTTCTCTTTTATATGCCGTTGGTGTTGGATCGGTGGGCTTAGGGGTAAGATTCTGGGCAGCTGGATTCATTAACAAGTTTAGTGAGCTTACGACTCTTGGACCCTATGCTCATACTCGAAATCCACTCTACCTGGGTAGCCTCTTGATAGGGCTAAGTTTCACTATCGCCGCTGGCCAAATGTTACTTGTTTTAGTTTGCTTGGCTTTTTTTTGCTTTGTTCATATCCCTAAAGCTCTTCGTGAAGCCATTGAACTAGAAAATAAATTCGGAGATCAGTACCGTGACTATGCTATCTCCGTCCCTTTAGTTGTTCCCCGGCTTACTGCATACAGATCGCCATTTCTAGTAAGCTCGCCTGTCCGGTTTTCCTTCAGTCGCTACTGGGCTAATAGAGAATGGGAAGCTTTTCTGGGCACTGCTTTGGTTTTTGGTCTTCTGTTTCTAAAAATCCTTCAATAGCCTTGCGAGAGCTCAGGATCACTACTCTTTAGTTTCGATAAGATAAAGAGATGGACCTTTCAGGGTCCGGCCTTTTACCTGAATATGAAATTCGTAGACCCCTTTTTCTGGGAAGATGACTTCTTTCAGGGGCAAAATAAGCTGGGTCCGCGGTGCAGGTCCCAGTGGATCTCTGTGGTCTACGTCGGAATGACCCCTGACTGTCATGGAAGGCCTTTTTCCTGGTCCAATTAGGTCCACTTGGAAATCGTAACGTCCAGCGTCTCTGTGACTCCATTGAATAACTAAAACTAAAACCATGTCGTGCTTGGCCGGAAACCCAGGAGCAGAGAGGTCATTAAAAATTCCACTAATATTTAACTTTCCATGCTCTACCTGCCTGGCTTTATCACATACAGCAGCAAGTTGTAGGAACATCAGATTTTCTCCAATTTCTAAGGCTTACCCCATCCGCCGCCGCCAGGGGAGCGAATACTGATTATGTCGTTAGTGTAGACTGGGAAGCTTGTTTTTGATGGTAAACTGCTTTCTTGGTTGTCTCGAATGAGGATGTTTTTACCAGGCTGTCCATCTGATCCTCCTTGAGCGCCACGGGGTCCCCGAACTCTCCTTTCCGTCAGAAGTGTTGCCTCTGCGTCTGTCAGCAGTTTTATATCTCTTCGGAGTCCATCCCCTCCATTAAATAGGCCTTTCCCTCCACTATCTCGAACAATTGAATAATGTACAACCTGGAAAGGGTAGGCATGTTCTAGCGCTTCTATTGGGGTGTTCAGAGAATTCGACATATGAGTGTGAACACCTGAGAGGCCATTTCCATTTGGCCCTGCTCCCATTCCTCCTCCCGCAGTTTCATAGTAAGCAAAAGGTTTGTTAGCTCTGGGGTCTACTCCGCCAATGGTGAGGTTATTCATAGTTCCCTGGGATAGGGCTGGAATTAGATCAGGGAGAGCTTTTCCAAAAGCTTGCAGTAATACGTCGGTAATGCGTTGGCTAGTCTCCACATTACCTGCTGCAACGCTAGCTGGAGACTTTGCATTCACAACAGAATTTTCTGGAAGAATAAGATTAATGGAAGACATAGATCCTCCTCCGGCTGGGAGAGATTCGCCCAGGATGTGTTCTACGACACAACGTACGACGTATCTAGTGGCCGATGAGGTGATAGCTTCCACTGCATTAATTCCTCCAGTCACCTGATGACTGGAGCCCCTAAAGTCGACATCGAGGCCTTTGGGATGACGAGTGATACTGACAACAATCGGCACGTTGATATTTCCGAAACCATCATCATCCATAAAATCTTGGGCCTCATAGGCCCCGAGTTCTATATTCTCCAAACCGAGGTCTACCAGTCGGTCTGCATACTCGATGAGGCGGTCCATAAAATAGAGGGTGCTTTCGGCTCCTTGTTTCGAAACAATTTCCAGGAACCTCTTGGTACCAGTGTGGAGGGCGGCCAATTGAGCATCAAGATCACCTTTTCTTTCAGTCGGAGTCCGTACATTGGCCAGAATAAGGGAACAAATCTCGTTGTCAAGTTTTCCTGCTCGGTAGAGTCTTATTGGCGGAATGATTATTCCTTCTTGATAGATTTCACGCGCTAAGGGCATAGACCCTGGAGTCATTCCTCCTACGTCGGAATGATGCGCCCGAGATGCCACATAGGCTAAGGGCGTAGGTCCCTTTTTTTCGAAAATGGGTGATATCATTGTGATGTCTGGCAAATGAGTTCCACCTCTGTATGGATCGTTAAGACAGACAACATCCCCTTCCTCAAGTGGCCCCAGTTCATTCAGTGCTGTTTTGACGCTCAAGGGCATTGCACCCAAGTGAACAGGCATATGGTCGCCGAGGGCCACTGCTACTCCACTAGGATTAAATAGAGCGCAGGAATAATCTCTACGCTCTTTGATATTGGGAGAAAATGCAGCTCGTTTTAATGCGGCTCCCATTTCTTCAGTTAGTGCTGTGAATAATTGCCTAAAGATTTCAAGTTTTAAGGCTTGTGGGCCACTTTGGTTTGTCATGAAGGTTTCCTAATAATGCCTAGCTCAGAGAATAGTTTTCTTTACTGTGTCTTGCTCGTTATCAACAATCAATTCTTATCATTTCATGTCGAGTCTATCTAAATATTCTTTTGCACACTCCAAAATATCTGTTCGCTGTCCGAGAGTCTACGGAAGAGATTATGACACTGCTGTGCTTAGCTTCAGGTGACTTATGACGGGGGAAGGTCAATCGACTTCATTTAAAGCCCCCCTGCCTGGCGTGTACTCACTCCATTCAGTATGTTGTCGGCCTTCACTCTTGAAGGAAAAATCAGCATTCTAATGTTGGGGTATGCTTGTACGCATGATTTTGTCAGAATTAGTTACAGATTGCCGGGTGGAATCCTGTCATGGTTAATATATCAGAGAATGGTAACGGTGTTGCCGAAGGGAATTTAAAACTTTCTCCTTCTCAAACGAAGCATCTTTTGGCTGCTTACTACGAGGGCACTCGGCTACCATCTGTAGCTGGAGGGTTTTTTCAGATACTGCGGGTGAAGTCTGAAGAGGATGGGTCAGGGGTAGTCCTGCTAGAATGTGGGTCGTCTTCCTTGAGATATTTATTGAAAATTCCCAAGGCAAAATCTGTAGAAAAAAAAGATATTCAAGGAGAAATGAAGGGGGGAAGAGAATTGCAGTGTCCTAGACACCTAGCACAACCGCTGAATAGGTTGGGGAACAGGTATGTTTGCCGTAAATGTGGAGTAACTTACGCTGTATCGAAATAGGGTTTCAGGTAAAATAATCCGGATTCGAACCTTGGAAGTCAAAATGTCAATTGGTATCCAGAGCAACTTTTCATCTGTGTGCGTCCTGGGGCTGTTTTTTTTGTTTGGATGTGTGGCAGATGATTGGTCTCGGGACATAAATGGTGCAACTTGTTTTATGGGTGTGAATAGGGTTGGTATCGAACAGGACAAGGTGATGAGGCTGGGTGGAGGTCGAGACCAAGAGCACTTGCTCCCCGCACAGGTTGAGATCTATGAAGGAGAGTCGGTTGGATTTGTTTCTCTGGACCATAGGTTGCATAGCTTGTCTTTCTTGGTCGATTCCCTGTCGTCAGAAATGGTATCGTTTTTGTCTGAGACTAAACAATTAGCCCCCGTGCCATTGATGACTCAAGGGGATTGCTTGGAGCTGCGTTTCAATGGGGCTCCTTCTGGCAGATACAGTTTTGTTAGCAGGGGTTATGGAGGCTTCGCTTACGGAGAAATCATAGTGCAGGAGAAAAAATAAATACTAGTGATATAAATTGCTATCTCTTAGGGTACTCACATGATTCTCAACGGATTCGTAGAAGGGTTATTGGTGCCTTAAGAGGAAGTAATGTCAGGTAGGCTTAAAATGGGGTTGGCGTTCTGCGTTGCCGTCTTCTTTCGCGACGGATAGCTGCCTCCCGCTTCCTTTTTCTCTGGGCGCTGGGCTTTTCGTAAAAGCGACGTTTACGTAATTCTGAATAAAGCCCTGATCTTTGGATCTTACGTTTAAATCTGCGAAGAGCACGTTCGAGGCTCTCATTGTCTTGCACAGTTACTTGCAAAGTTTTACAACTCCTTAAAATCAGTTTTAAAATGGGAAAGACAAAGTTAGTGCGGAAAGCTTAATCAGGGAAGTGTTGATCGACTAGCAAGTGTCTGACCGTAATGCATGTATTCGTCACGATTAGATAGGAAATCTTCTTTCCAGGTTGTATAGGGTGGGACTGGAAGTCGACACTCGATATACTCCAGGACGATTAAAGCAAGCTGAAATTGGTCGTCCGACTTGAAATCTATTGTTTGTCCTTCGAGGATATGATCTACAGTGCGTTCGAATGTCTTGTGGTCTATTAGTGCAATAAAGTGGGAGATTTGGTCTATGCGGTATGAAGAATATAGAGATTGGAGTTGAAATGGGTTTGGTTCGGCAGCGTTTCTAAGGTATTCGCCAGCAGTGCTGCTAATCTTTGTAGACTGTTTGTCGAGGCTCGCCTGAAACCATTTTTGTAACTCGCAAGTTCTCTCCTCCTTGATTTGTTGTTTGTGCACTGCGGATGCGAGGAGGGATCGGAGCAGGGGACGGCCGAGAGCTCTAGCTCTAATATCTATTTCAGGTTCTGAAAATTCAATGAAAATATTGGCGGTTTCCACTATACCGTCCTCTCCAAAATCTAGCTTCTTTCTTGGACGGAATTTGATCCGTCCATACCAGCGCTGATCCCTCCCCAGGAAGCTTATTAGGAAGCAGGACCAAGTTTCATCGTCCCACTCTAGAAATCCGAGGGAGCGTTCACGACGGTGATCAATCAATTTATCGCCAGTTGGGATCTGAATTGGTCGAGGGTTTCTCGAGCTGGTTTTCCAAAAATGGAAGATGTGGCAAGGTCAGATGCTATGCAAGCATCATTTTACAAAGGGACTACGTAGTTGTGATAGATTTATCTATCCCTTGCCTTTTAGGTTGTTGATTTGTTATCCTCTTGGTCCATAATTTTAAAATGATTGTCTGACTTCAGTAAAGAGCAGACGAAACCCGGCTCTCAGGAAGGCCGGGTTTTTTGTCCAACAGCGGAGGATGGCATGGAAGCAGGTGTTATCTCACTGGACTCGGGTGCAAGGCCAGAAGCTATGGCAGATGTCCCCGGGGTATGTGATCTGTCGTTAACCCGGGCTGTAGTCCAATATAGGGAGTCTCACGAGGCTGTTTCTGCAGGTGGATCCATTCAGGATATTGGCTTGGGGTTGGTTGTAGGGGGCCGGTTCGCTACTAAGTCGGAAGTCCTAGACCTAGGTAGTGGCAGAGTGAAGATCCTTGACTTGAGTTCCGAGCTAGTCGTTCTAGATTGGGTGCATCAGCCTACTTTAGAATACATTAATATGCTAATTACAAACCAAGAAGAGAGGTTGAACGCCTATTCATTGCGGTTGGCAATTAAATTGTTGAGCAGAGTGGGGTATGGGCCACTAACAAGGCCCACTATTCTTAGGATAGGCTTCAGGGATATTTGCCAGGATTTAGATTTTCACGAGGGCACTTCGGTGAGATTCCTTCCAGATGCTAGCCAAGATTCTGTTCGAGTAAACTTGGACTACAATCGAGGGTCTCTAATTTTTACTGTTCATTCAAGGGGTCGACATAGAAAAATAGAAAAGGCTTTATTGAAGGCTTTTCCACAAAATGAAATTGTTTACACTGGTTTGCAACATAATAGTGGGAAGGTTCAGTATGAGGCGCTTTTTGCCGTGCCTTCTAGCTTGGCTGGTGTGGAACTCGAATGTTTGTCTATCAGGACAGGATTGATGCGTCTTCTGGACATTTTTGAATCTGGCCGGCACGAGGTAATCGAACAACACCTGGCGACTTTCGGTCAAAGGAATACGCTTTCCCGAATTTCATTGGATGAACATAATACCAGAATCGTGTCTCTATCGGGTGACGACGTAGAAATAGATAAGCCTTCAGTTACAACTGTCCACTAAGCCTAAGATGGGGATGGGGTGTTTCTGCAGAGGCTGCACTTCGGGTTTCACTCGAAGCAAATAGGATGCATGCAGTTTCCATCGAAAGCGTGCCCCTGATGTGTCAGCTAGCTGTGGCTCACTTAGACCTTAGTAAAAGTCCTAAAAATATTGTTTAAATCGTAATTCGTGACCTGAGTATTCCCTTGGTTTTATCCTTCTGTGGCTTGATGAAATACATCTCTTCCTGTCCTAGAGAGTAGAGGTAATAATCCGGATGATATCAACATTGGTGAAGAAAGCAGTATTTCTAAGTCCTTGTGTAGCAGTAACTTAGAAATAAACGTTGTTGGTACAACAATTATTCTAATAAGCTTGCTTTCTACTTCTAACGGATGTAATGTGGTCCACCTCAGAGGTTGAATACACTCCTCTTTGATACTTGAAAGATGAAGTTTTAAGTCAGTTGGCTACCGTGCTGACTGAGTTCTCTTTAATAACTTATCCAGTGGGAGAATTACGTCTATAATGTGGGATACTTGTCCAGTGCTAATTGAGGTAGAATTGCCAACTGATTTGGCAGAGAAAGTTGAGGCTATTCAGAAGGCAGATCCAGAATTTATGAGTAAAATTGTACTGTATGGGCTCACCAGGAGGACACTGTATGAGCATTTGAGAAATAGCAGCGACTTGACCCAAGAGGAAAGCACGGGGGCTCAGGCTGTATTCTAGGCCTTGACGTGCCTGCGGCACCTAAATAACCCTAAGAAGGTCCTATATACATAAAATAGAGTCCCGGAAGGGGTTTTGTGTTTGTGTGATTCAGATTATTTGGAGGCTTCAAATTGGGTCATATCCATTCGAGTTCTTCTGATCAAGAAAAGAAGAATTGTCAGGAATCTAAACTTAGGGATAAGTATTTAGATTACTGTTCCTCTCAAATAGCTGAGCATCTCCTTTTGCTGTCACCTGACGAAATTTATCTTTTGGCTAGGGAAGCCCACCGTTCGGAAGGAATGACAGGGGAACCCTCATACCAAGACTTAGTTAGGTTGGCTCAAGGGGGAATATCTAAGAGGCTGGCTTTGCCCTCGCTTCAAGAGTGGGCAAAAGAATACGAGGAAAATACTGGAAAATATGAAGATAAATTCCTAGCTATCTGGGAGTAGGAATAGTTTATATAGAGGACTCCAAGCAGCAAAAACAACAAGAAGGTTTAAATGCTGAGGCTTTAGAAGGGGAGGTCATCGTCGGGCTCGGTGATCTGTGGTTTGGATGTGGATGGGGGTTGGGGTGTCCCTTGAGGGGTCCAGCCGTCGTCATTTTTAGATCCTAACATCTGCATGTCTCGCACGTTAATGTTAGTCCAGTAACGCTTTTGGCCCTCATTTTCAGTTTCTGAGTATTCTACACTTCCCTCTACGTATATCTGTTTACCTTTTTTTACGTACATCCCTATAATTTCAGCTAATTTCCCCCATGCAGTGCAGCGATGCCACTCTGTCTTTTCTTGCTGTTGTCCAGAGTTATCCTTCCATGACCGGCTAGTAGCCAAGGAAAATTTTGCATTTTGATTGCCGTTAGCCGTGGATGAGATCTCGGGGTCATTTCCTACGTGTCCGATGAGCATAACCTTGTTCAGCGATCGGCCCATTTTATGTCGCTCCTTGGATGAGGTATTTGTGAAAAATATGAAGATTGGCCAGGTGATCCTCAAGCTACATACAGCTACGTAGAGGCGCCATAGGTGGGTGGCGTCTTGGGGTGTAGTAAGATATTTTACCGGCAACCCAATTACAGTTCTATATTGGTATCTTCCAGGTGAGTTATGACTGAGTTGGAATATCTTAGTATTGAAAAAGACGGTGATATTTCTATCGTTACAATCGATAGAGAAGAAAAACTCAACTCACTTAATTCTCGGGTATTGCAAGAGTTGGGGGCAGTCTTTACGGAGTTATCAAGGGAAGATAACCTTCGAGGAGTGATACTGACTGGTAAGGGAAGGAAATCTTTTGTAGCCGGTGCAGACCTAGAAGAACTGGCCCATTTTAATAAACAGTCAGGGAGAGATCAGAGTAGGGAAGGACAGAGAGTGTTTGCCCAAATCGAGAACTTTTCAAAACCTGTACTCGCAGCAATAAATGGCTATGCATTAGGGGGTGGATGCGAGTTGGCACTGGCTTGTCACCTGAGGGTTGCAAGTAAGGATGCCAGGTTTGGATTTCCTGAAGTGGGTCTCGGGATAATTCCAGGATTCGGAGGAACGGTTAGGCTTTCTAGGATAGTTGGGTTTGGTCGAGCCATAGAGATGGTATTGACGGGGGATATGATTACTGCTGAGAAGGCTGAGCGTTTTGGTTTAGTCAGCAGAGTACTGGAAACCGATGAGTTGCTTTCTCAATCCAAGGATTTCTTGGCTAGTATTACTAGACACTCTCCACAAGCGATTCAGAGGGCTATTCAGTCCCTTTATTTTGCTAGGGATGCTAGGGACATAGAGGCTTTCATTATGGAAAACGATCTATTTGGTCAGCTCTCAGGGACTGAGGACATGAAAGAAGGGGTGAGTGCATTCTTGGAGAAGAGAAAACCAGTATTTAAAGGAGTGTAGCCGGAGTGCTTAAGGCTAGCAATACAGCCATTGTGAGGTTAATATTAGGAACTGGTATAACGTCCTTTAGGCCCCTTTTCTTTTGCATCTGAGCGGACTAAAGCTCCGGCTTTTTCGGAACCTCGGGGTTCAAGAGCTTTCCTTTCCAGAAGAGGGGATTGCCATTGTAGGAGCAAATGCTCAAGGGAAGTCTAATCTTCTGGAAGCTATTTACTATCTTGAAATCTTCAAGTCCTTCAGGGGATCAAAGCTACAGAATTTGGTAGCCTTTGGAGAAGATGTTTTTAGGATTGAGGGCACTGTTGAATCAAGGAACAATGGAAAATTGGCGACCCAGATAACAGCAGCATATGAAACGTCTACTCGACGAAGGAGGATAACTATAGATGGAAGTGAGCCGACACGCGTGATCGATGCGATCGGACATCTGGCAGCTGTAGTGTTTTCACCTGCTGATGTTGGGATTGTTGACGCTGGTCCTAGTGCTCGTCGTCGTTATTTGGACGTTCTGCTCTCATTGAACCGGGAAGGTTACCTAGAGTCCTTACAGATCTACAAGCACGTTCTTGCTCAAAGGAATGCAGCTTTGCGTTCCAATGCAGATATGATAGCAGTTAGGGCATGGGACGATTCTCTAGCTCTAAGCGCTTCTAAGATCATGACAGCAAGGGCAGAATGGGTTGCGGAAAGAAGTGAAGATTTCCACAAGTATTATGAACTGATCAGTGGTAAGATTTCTGCTTCAATGTCTTACGTTTCAAAAATCTCCATAGAGGATTGGAATCCGGAACAAGTTTATGCTAAATGCTTGTCTGCACTGGAGGATAGTTGGTCGAGGGATATTTTCAGGCGGAATACTAGTCAAGGCCCCCACCTCGATGAATTGTTACTGGCTTTTGATGGAGGGCAAGCCTTAGGAGAAATCAGAGAGATTGGGTCAGGGGGTCAACGAAGAACAGCGGCCTTAGCGCTAAGGTTGATTGAAGGAGATACCATTCAGGACTCTAGAGGAGTCCAGCCCATCTTACTCTTGGATGATGCATTTGTGGAGCTGGATGATAGTAGGAGAGAGAGAGTCCTTTTATTGATGGATCAAGATAGATTTGGACAAGTCATTATGACTGCACCTAAAGAAAGTGATGTGCAAATTCATGGAAACAAGCTTTGTAAATGGGGAATCAAGGAAGGCATAGTATACGCATGAAGAACTCGGAGCCCGAAAAGATTGGAAAATTCCTTGATATCATCCTGGAAAAACGTGGATTTTCTACTCAGATTTCCAGGGTTGGTATTCTGGATAAATGGAATTCATTGGTAGGAAATAAAATCGCAGAAGTAACAGAAGCCAAGGCTGTGCAGGGGGCTACTTTGTTCGTTGATGTCCAGAGCAGTATATGGCTTACCGAACTAAGTTTCATTAAAACGACATTACTAGCTAAGATTAATAAAGGCCTTACTAAGGAAGCGAAAATAGAACGAATCATCTTTAGGTTAATGGAGAAGTGATTTAAGTCGAAATTTAGTGTGAGATGACAGTAACGAGAACTCAAAACTAAGTGAGTAGTGGATGGCCAAGAAAGGAAAAAATAAGAAAAGCGACTACACAGCTGAACAGATTACCGTACTGAAGGGATTGGATGCAGTCCGGAAGCGGCCAGGTATGTACATAGGCTCGACATCCTCTAGAGGATTGCATCACCTGGTCTATGAGGTTGTAGACAATTCGATCGATGAAGCTATGGCAGGATTTTGTACAGAAATACAGGTATCTCTGCTAAAAGATGGATCAGTTCGTGTTATAGATGACGGAAGGGGCATTCCAGTTGATGTTCATCCTGAAGAAGGTGTTCCAGGTGTGGAATTGGCAATGACTACGCTACACGCAGGCGGAAAATTCGACAAAGATTCTTACAAAGTCTCCGGTGGACTGCACGGTGTTGGAGTTAGTGTCGTTAATGCTCTTTCTGACTGGCTCGAAGTCGAAATCGTGCGTGATGGCCAGCGTTTTCACCAGCGATATGAAAGAGGGGACAAGAAAAAAGATCTGGAAGTAATAGGAAAAGAAAAAGGCAGTGGTACTCAGGTGGTTTTTCATCCGGACCCCGAGATTTTTACGGAACTTGTGTATCAGTTTGATATTTTGAATGATCGATTGAGGGAGCTAGCGTTCCTGAATCGAGGATTGAAGATTGTACTCAGTGATGAGAGAGATGAGTCAGAGGAGACCCATCAATATGAAGGTGGCTTGAGCTCTTTCGTCGAGTATGCCAGAGGTAATAGGAAAGCACTCCACGAAGAAGTGGTATATTTTGGGGCTAGTAAACAGGAAGCTGATGTAGAAGTGGCCCTGCAATACAATGAGAGTTTTAGAGAGCATACTTCGACCTTCGTCAATAATATAAATACTCATGAGGGGGGAGCTCATTTAACAGGTTTAAAAGCGGCCTTAACTAGAACTATCAATGACTACGGTCGCCGAAACAAACTCTTCAAGAAGAACGATGAAAGTTTGTCTGGTGATGACGTAAGGGAAGGACTCACGTGTGTTCTCAGTGTCAAGGTGATGGAGCCTCAGTTCGAAGGGCAAACGAAAACCAAACTGGGAAACAGTGAAGTCAGGGGTGCTGTGGAAGCTGTAGTAAATGAGAATCTTGCAGTGTTTTTTGAGGAAAATCCAAAAGTTGCAAAGATAATCATTGAGAAATCTCTTACGGCAAAATGGGCGAGGGAAGCAGCACGTAAGGCTAGAGATTTGGCTCGAAAGAAAAGCGCTCTGGAGGGCGGCGTTCTTCCCGGAAAACTCGCAGACTGTTCAATCTCGGATCCTTCTCTTTGCGAAATCTATTTAGTAGAGGGAGACAGTGCAGGCGGAAGTGCGAAGCAGGGTCGTGATCGTTCATTTCAGGCGATTCTTCCATTGAAGGGGAAGATTTTGAATGTGGAAAAAGCTAGAGCAGACAAAATTCTGTCCAATGAAGAGATCGGTGCTATGATCACTGCTATAGGTTGTGGTATTGGAGATGAATTCGACATCGACAGAGCTCGTTACCATAAGATAATAATAATGACAGATGCCGATGTTGATGGAGCCCATATCAGGACTCTCCTGCTCACGTTCTTCTACAGAGAGATGAATAGTTTGATAAAGCACGGCTATGTGTATATCGCTAATCCACCCCTTTATCTGCTGAAGAAGGGAAAGAAAGAATACTACGCTTATTCTGAAGAGGACCGGGAAAAATACATAGATCGTTTCTCAAATGGGAAGACTGGTACAGAGGGATCGGGAATCCAAATTCAACGCTACAAAGGTTTAGGGGAGATGAATCCTGGGCAGTTGTGGAAAACAACTATGGATCCCGACCACAGAACTATTCATCAGGTAACTGTTGAAAATTCTACAACAGCTGAAAAAACGTTTCGGGACCTAATGGGTGACGAAGTTCAACCTCGAAAAGACTTTATTAATAAACATGCAAAATATGTAAAGAATCTCGACATATAAGAATCTATGGTAAACACAATAAGAGGTCTAAACATACAGGAGCAGGTGTCTTATCTGGTGGATAACGCTAGTTCTTGGATTATGAATCAGCGTACAGTTCACAGGGCACTAGCTGAGCCTCTGGCTGAGACAACTTTGGCTGCACTTCAAGGGTTCTTCGATAGAGATACTCTGGAGAGAGTACGAATCAGAACGGTTCCTACAATTGATAATCCTCCTTTTTATAGTGAGTTTGAAGATGCGGGAGAATCTGTACCCTTAGATTTTGATGTTTGGGCTGCTATTACCTTCGGGGACGTGATCTTGGTAAGCGAAAGTCAGACGGCAGGGCAACTTTCCCATTCTATCCTCTTCCATGAACTAGTGCATGTGGTACAGTTTAAAATTCTTGGCATACATGAATTTGCCAGAAGGTACGTTAGTTCTTTCGTTCAAGGTGGGTTGAACTACATGACGATTCCTTTAGAGTCTATTGCGTTTGACCTTCAAGGAAAATTTGAAAAATGTGAAGCAAAGAAGTTCCCTGCAGAAGAAGAAATTCAGGCTCGTTTATTTATTCCAGGGCTACCCTATGCTGGTCGAAATAGTTGATCTTCTCCCCCTGAGAGTGACTACACAGTCAACATCTGGGATCGATTGCTTATAGGTTTTAGTAGAACTGGTTTCTCCATCAGTTGGAGTAAGACTATAACAGGGCCGAATCCGAAATCCTCTCCGGTTATTCCAGGTGCATTTGTGTGATTGAAGCCAGCAAGTCCTGGGCTAGATGCAGCTCGTAACTTTAGAGGGATTGGAGAAGTGGAACTCAATTCATTATGCAAGTTCTAGGGTTTCCGGTTCCGTGACTTGCAGGATATTTGTTTAGAGGGGCCCAGGGATCTTTAGAATGGAAACTGCGATCATGCCTATTAAGCCAACCATCAGAAGATAATATACTGTGGGGAGAATGGTTTTTCTGAGTGTTGCTCCCTCTTTTCCTAAAAGACCAACAGTCGCTGAGGCGGCTACTACGTTATGAATAGCGATCATGTTGCCTGCTGCTGCACCGACAGCTTGTAGCGCCACAACCATTGCACTCGAGATGGTCAAACGAACTGCGACCTCATGTTGGAATGCCGCAAACATTAAATTGCTTACAGTGTTTGAGCCAGCGATGAATGCTCCCAGTGCTCCTGTAATACCAGCAAATAACGGCCAGACATGGCCCACTGTGGCGGCAACCCAATCGGCCATTGCAAGGGGCATTGACGCAAAGCCTGAGTCATTGATTCCTGAATTTATATAGACCTTAACCATAGGGACTGTAAATACGAGTACAAATCCAGCTCCAGCAAGGATTTTGCTGGAATCGACAAATGCAGCCCTCAGGCTACTAGTATTCATACGATGCATGATCGCTGTTATGACAACCACTACTATCATAATTGTTCCGGGGAGGTATAACGGTGTGGTTGCCGCAGTTATGGATGTGCCGAATATTTCTGACCACTCCAGCCTCCAGCTCTTCAGGACCATCCCAATCGGAAGTGAAGGCAGTCGGCTGAGGATCAAAAAGAAAGCCAGTATCAGGTAGGGGGCCCAGGCCTTAGCCGGTGACATATATCCCTTGTCTTCAACTTCATTCGACTTCGTCGCTAAATCGCTGTTCCAATCTGATGGCCATTTTGTACGATGAGGGAAATCCCATTTATCTTTAGGTACAAGGAATCCTCTGCGAGCGGTAAAAGAAACGATAGCCAATCCTACAAGTCCACCTACCAGCGATGGAAACTCAGGACCCAACAACCATGCAGTCAAAACGTAAGGAATCGTGAAAGCAATTCCACCAAATATCGTGAATGGAAGAATAGATAGCCCTTCGGTCCAGGAACGGTTGGATCCAAAAAAACGGGTCATCATCACAACCATCAGCGTCGGCATTAAAGTTCCAGTAATGCCGTGAATGACGGCAGCTCGAATGGTAACTGCGTCTACATATTGACTCATGGTGACCCCAGATGCTGTTAGCATAGTCAGGAATTCAGGACTAGCTACTCCCTCTTGGATACCGACCAAGACAGGAGTACCCACAGCTCCAAAGGTCACGGGAGTACTTTGGATCATCATTCCCAGCATTACTGCTCCAGCTGCCGGGAATCCCATGGCCACCATTAGTGGTGCGGCGACAGCTGCCGGGGTCCCGAAGCCGGAAGCTCCCTCAATGAATGATCCGAAAAGCCAGGCCAAGATGACTACCTGGACTCTTCTGTCGTCACTGATACTGTTGAAACTTCGACGAATTGCTGAAACACCTCCTGATCTCTCTAGGGTGTTTAACAGGAATAGGGCACCAAAAATAATCAGCAGCAAGTCAAAGGTAGTAAATAACCCTTCCACTGATGAGGCGGCTACGTTCGCCCAAGACATGTCCCAAAATATGAGAGCAATTGCGGCAGCGGTTAGATATACCAACGGCATTGCAATCCTGGCTGGAGTGCGGAAACCTACCAACAATGCTCCTGCGAGAAGAATGGGGAGGGCGGCTAGCACTGCTGATATTCCTGAGCTCACTGGTACCTCTTTGAGAATGTTAGAATGTTTTTTGCTAAGGGAACTTTGACACCGGTACTAACTAGATAACATGCACTGTCATTAATGTTTGGAAAAGGGTGGAATTGGTTGGCTAAGCATGGAGATGTTGTTGGCGTCTTGTCTGAAGGGATAGCTCTCCTCTATGTTCGCGCTTACGATAACTAAACACTTTCGAGATAGGAAAAGCCCATGGCATTACCCACTAAAATATTAATTGGACTAGTGAGCGGCGTCTTGGCTGGCGTGTTAGCTAATGCATTTAGTCTCAATTGGCTGAAGGATATACTGCAGACTCTGGAACCCTTTGGCACGGCATGGATTCAAGGAATAACCATGGTAGTCATCCCATTAGTGGTGGCTAGTTTGATGCTGGGTACGGCTTCTCTCGGGGACCTTAGGAAACTCGGAAGAATTGGGGGAAAAACCATAGCTTATTACATGACTACTACAGCTGTAGCAGTCATGATTGGTTTAACCATATCCAATGTCGTTCGCCCTGGTAGCGGTATCGACGAAGCAACGCGCAGTGAATTGTCTTCGAGGTTTGAAGAGGATGCGGTAAGCAGGCTCGATCTTGCTGAAAATGCACCTGGAGTAGTGGAGACTTTGCTGAATATAATTCCCAGGAATCCAGTGCAGGCAGCAGCAGACTTCGATCTACTGTCACTGATATTTTTTACCATAGTATTTGGAGCAGCGATAAGTACTTTGGACTATAAACAGAGAGATGCAGTCTTGGGATTTTTCGAAGGAATCAACGGTGCCTCCGTGGTTGTCATAGGTTGGATCATGAAACTTGCACCTTATGCTGTTTTTGCATTGATTGCTCCCATTGTAGCCCAGTTTGGACTGGATCTGTTACGTAGTCTACTTGTCTATGCTCTAGTTGTAGTGGCGGGGTTGTTCCTCCATGTGCTGATTACCTATACATCAGCTGTTCGTTTTCTTGCTAAAATAAAACCGAGAGAATTTTTCTCTAGAATGTCGTCTGTTCCCCTAGTAGGCTTCTCGACCTCGTCCTCCAGTGCAACACTTCCACTCACCATGGAAACAGCCGAAGAAAATCTTGGGGTTTCCAAGTCTGTTTCAAGTTTCGTACTTCCCTTAGGGGCTACCATTAATATGGATGGGACAGCCTTGTATCAGGCTGTGGCAGTAATGTTTATCGCTCAGATCTATGGAATACCGCTAGGGGTGGGTGATCAACTTATTGTGGTAATGACAGCGACATTGGCGTCCGTAGGTGCGGCTGGAGTTCCCAGTGCAGGAATCATAACCTTGATTATAGTACTGAACTCAGTGGGCTTGGGTGCCAATGCACAAGCTGGAATCGCTCTAATTTTGGGTGTCGATCGTATTTTGGACATGCTGAGAACTGCAGTAAACGTTACGGGTGATCTAAGTTGTGCTGCAGTCATCGCTCGTAGCGAAGGAGAATTAGAGTTACCCGACCTGGGAGCTTGAAGATATGTCTTCCCAGAATATTCTTCGGTTCTATAAAGAGGTGCTATCTGCACTGAAGGGGTGTGGAAAAAAGCCAGTGAGACTGTCTTTGTTGATGGTAATGTTGTTGTCAGGTTGTGCTGAAAGATCAACTAACAAGGAATATCAAGCTGTCTTTAATGAGATTGATGATCGTGGGCGACTCGGTATCACTTCGATAATCTCAGCTCTAAGTGATCCAGATCCAGATCTCCAATTATTGGCTGTTGAAGGGCTTGGGCGCTTCGAATTGGAGGAGCATGTCCCAAGGATAGCTAAGGTTTTGGAATCTATGCATTGGCAGGTCCGTAACTCAGCCGCTAATGCTCTTGGCCAAGCTGTGTTTAGGACGGACGGTGACGAAGTGGCTGATATCCTTCTTGAGCATCTATTGGTTGAAGAGAATGCGGAGGTAAGGGGAAGCATAGGTCGGACTTTGGGTCGCTTATCTTTTTCGGACCAGAGCAGAATCCAATTTGTAGTGGATGCTCTGATTGGAATGACGCAGCCGGATATTGTTGTAGTGGAATTACCTGTTGTATTGGGGGTAGTTATGGGCTTGGAATCAATGGTCCGGAGGTCACAGCTTGATAGTGACGAACTATCGGTTCAATTAATACAGTATCTAGAGGAGCTAGTAGGTTTCACTGCAACTGGTGTTGGCAGGGAATCCGAAGAACTGGCATCTAGGGTTCGAAAGACGGCGATGCTGGCCTTGTCTTCTTTGGGAAACGTGAAAATGCAGGCTATAATGCGAACCGCTCAGGATACAGATCCAGGTGTTCGGAGGACGGCGATGCTGGCCTTGAGGGAACACTCAGGTGAAGGTTTAGCTTTAATAAAAGACGGATTGGTAGACCCTTCACCGATGGTACGAATTGAGGCAGTAAAAGCATATGCCCATCGAGCTGAAGGCCTGGACGGATGCCAACTATTGTTATCAAAGGTCGAAGACGAAAATCTACATGTGTCATTGGCAGCTTTAAATCTAATCAGTGGGAAATGTGAGAAGGGAAATGGATTTGAGACTTTGCTGGTTCCTTTGATTTCAGACTCTTCATCTCAGGATTTGCACGGTTGGCATAGAGCAGCGCATGCATTAGTTGCGACGGCTGAAATGTCCAGTGAATTGGCTAATCCTCTGATTGAAGATTTTAGTTCTCATAGGAGTTCATTCGCGAGATCTTATGCAGCCAGGGCTGCTACAGTGACAGGCAATATAGGTGTCCTCGTTAGCCTAATGGGGGATATTGCTCCGAATGTCCGTGTTGATGCAGTGCAGGGCTTGTTTGCAGTACGAGGCCACGATGCTGATTCTCTTCTTATAGCTCAGTTGGGTAGTACTGATCATCCGTTCCTTGTTTTGACAATAGCAAGGTTGCTCGAAAACTCTCCCCACTCCAGTGCGGCCATTGAGCCCCTGATGAGATCCTTCGTGGTGATGTCCCAGGACGGCAAGCAAACATATCGGGATCCCAGGATGGCTCTTTTGGAGAGAATAGGGGAATTTGGGGGTTTGGAGCAGGTAGCATTCTTGGAGCGATATCTACGGGACTATGATTCTGAGGTAGCTAATAGGGTCTCTGAAATATTAAGTAATTGGAGTGGTGCCGATCGGAGTATAGAACCTCAAATTATGAGTAGGCTCCGAATGCCTTCTATGGCAGAAATAGAGCGGATGGAAAATACTGTCGTCATTCTTCATATGGCGCGGGGAGGAAAAATTTCAATTTTGCTGATGCCATGGGAAGCACCTACACATTCATACAGGTTTAAGAATCTAGCAGAGAGTGGTCAATTGGATGGCTTAACTTTTCACAGAGTTGTCAGCAACTTTGTCATCCAAGGTTTAAGTCCAGGAGCTAATGAGTACGAAGGTTATCCGGAGTATACCAGAGATGAAATCGGAGTTTTAACGCATTGGCGGGGAACGGTGGGTACTTCCACTCGGGGCAGGGATACTGGCGATGGTCAGGTTTTTATCAATCTTGTGGACAACCTGAACCTGAACCATGACTTCACTATTTTTGGTCGTGTTTTGGACGGGATGGAAGAGGTAGATTTGGTTGCAGAAGGGGATGTGGTCACTGCAGCGACTATTGAAATCTTAGGATCGGATTCAAACTAAAATATGATGAGGAAGAATTGATGACTAGAAAACCGGTATCGAGTCCTACTGCATCTTCGGTTGGGCCGTATTCACATGCGGTGGATGATGGTAGCTATGTATTTTGTTCTGGTCAAACCCCCCTGGATCCTCAGACAGGGAAGCTCCATCCAGGTGGAGTCGGCAGTCAGACTCGTCAGTGTTTCGAGAATCTTTTTTCTGTGCTCAGTGAGGCAGGCCTCACACATCAAGATGTCGTAAAGGTCAACGTTTATCTAACAGATATGGGCAACTTTACGGCGATGAACGAAGTGTATGCTCAGCATTTTGATCAACCGTTTCCGGCTAGGACTACGATTGGAGTAGCCAGCTTACCCTTGGACGCTGAAGTTGAAATAGAATTAGTTGCAAAAAATAAGGCCAACAATTCCCGCTGAAGTCAGGCGGCAGGTCAATTTTTTCAAATTTGGGTGAGGATCGTCTGTGACACTTAAATTGACGGAATTAGATAGCTCTAATTTGGCTGGTGAAAGTGGCCCTGCGGTTCAGATGGCTATGTCTATTCTGATTCGTATGTCTGAAATCCAAAGTGCTAAGAGCCTGATATCTATAGTATCGGCTCACATAGATAGTGCCTTGTACATAGGACCCGCTACTCTCGATTACGCAGAACGGTTGGTTGACCTGGGCGCGAAGGTTTGCGTGCCGACTACCCTCAATGTGGCTGGAGTAGACCACAATGGTTGGGACCGGTGGGCTGTTCCACCTGAATGGGCCCGTCAAGCAAGACGCCAGATGCTTGCTTATAAGTCAATGGGCTGTGAGCCTACCTGGACCTGTGCACCATACCAAACAGAGGAGCGGCCGGATTTTGGAGATCAGATAGCTTGGGGTGAGTCAAGTGCAGTAGTGTTTGCCAACTCGGTCTTGGGTGCTCGATCAGAAAGATATCCTGACCTTTTGGATATTTGTGCAGCTATTACTGGACGGGTGCCCGCGACTGGCCTGCATCTCGTAGAAAATAGAAGCGGACAGGTCTTAGTGAGATTAAAATCCATCAAAAGTAATTTGCTGGATTCCGATGAATTCTATCCCGTATTGGGGCATTATATAGGTAAGATTGCTGGCTCTAGGGTAGTAGTAGTGGACGCTCGGGGTGGCAACCCCTCAGAGGATCAACTGAAGGCTCTAGGTGCAGCCATGGCCTCTTCTGGGTCCGTAGCCTTGTTCCATTGGGTCGGTGTTACCCCTGAAGCAGAAACTATCCAAGACGCTTTCAACGGAAAACATCCGGAGAAAATCATAGATGTGTCTTTGAGTGATCTTGTAAGAGCCAGAAACGACCTATCATCGTCTACCAGTGATCGTCTCGACATGATCGTCCTAGGATCCCCCCATTTTTCGTTGAATGAATTGAGATCCCTGGGGCCATTGATTGAAGGAAAGCGTCGTCACCCTGGTGTTCGCTTTTTAGTAACAACTGGTAGGGGAGTTAAACTCTTAGCTGAAGAAATGGACTTACTAGTACCACTTATGAAATTTGGTGCTGAAATTACTGTGGACACCTGTATACTTACGACGCCTATGTTGCCCAGCGGAATAAGGAGTATCATGACAAATTCAGCAAAATATGCATACTACACACCGGGGATTTTGGACCGCGAGGTTGTCTTCGGTTCAACCCAAGCATGTGTAGAGTCGGCTGTTTCTGGTAAAGTGGTAAAGGATGATAGACTGTGGGTCGTGTGAGTGAAAATAGGCGAGAAAAACTAATCTCTGGCTCCAAGAAAATATTGAGGGGAAAGCCAGTAATCTCTGGTTATGCGAGTGGAAAATTAGTGGTGTCTCGAGAACCTTTGAGTTTCTGGGGAGGTTATGATTCGGACACTGGAGAGATTATAGATCGACACCACCATCTGTCTGGAGAAGTGGTTAAGGGTTGTATATTAGCAGTACCTGGAACAAAGGGATCCAGTACCACAACAGCAGTGCTGTTAGAAGCTTTACAGAAGGGGAATGCTCCACTGGCAATAATAACTTTGGATGTGGATTCATTTTTAGCTTTAGCTTTGGTCGTTTCTGAAGAAATGTATAGCACTAGTATTCCTTTAGTGGCATTAGGGTCTAAAGCATTTTCAGAGTTGCCTTCTGAAGGAGAGGTGACCCTGAAACTAGATGGTCGGATTATCGTGTATCCATCTTAATCCGTCATTTTCCTGGAATTCTTATAGTTTCTCCTGGATCTGCTCTAATCCCAGCTGCGTTCATGGATTGATAAAACTGTGGCAAGGTATCCGATATGAGGATATTGAGGCGTCCTATGATCCTTGGCCCTCTTTCCCAGGCTGAGTCGATGTCTTGCAATTGGTCTTGCGTAGGAAGCGTAGTAGATCCCTCTATCGAGCCACCTACACCCATCGGGAGACTTTGCAGATTGTTCTGAATATCGTCCAATGTGTCTATAATTGTTTTTGCTTCTTGGTCTAGGGCTCCCTTGCCTTCGGTAGTAGTACTTATTAGTTCGATAGCTTCTTCTATCTGCCCTCGGATTCTTTGAACAGCTTGGCCGGCCTCATGGACTGGTTTTTGTAGCTTGTAGATCGACATAAGCGCATCTTGACGAGCTTGAAGTTCAGTAGATGAAATCTCTATTCTAGGATCCATTTGAACTATGACGTCTCCGAACATTGTGACTTGTCCAAGTTCCATTTGAATCTGGTAGATTCCTGGCAAGACTATAGGTCCTTGTGGCCGGGGGCCGCCTCTAAATCTATTGTTTCCGGATTCAGTAGAGTTGAGTGTGAAGGCTGGATCGATACGGTAATCCCATAGCAACTCATGCGCTCCAGGGATCGCTTTCTGGGAAAATGAGCGTATCTGTTGACCCGCCATTGTCAGTATTGTGATTTCTAAATCTGAAGATCCTTCGGAACCTTCAGGTATCCAGTAACGAATGCGTACATCGTTTGTAGGGTTAGGTAAGCGGAATTCGGCCGATCCAGTCCATTCTTGAACATTAGCAGTTTTCCATTGGGTCGCTACGCCGGCTTGGAATAAATATGGTTGGTTGGGCTGGACAGAAGATTCTGCTAATGCAACTAGCGGAGATATGTTGTCTAGTATCCAAATGCCCCGTCCGTGTGTACCTATGACCAGGTCATCGTTTCGTGGATGGATCTTAATGTCATCTACTGGGACAGTTGGAAGACCATTCATCAGACGTTCCCAGTGGTCTCCTGCATTGATCGAGACAAATACACCTACCTCATTGCCTAGAAAGATGAGGTTTTCTTGATCTGGGTGTTCCAATATGACATTTACAGAAGATTCGGGTAAGCCAGATGTTATTTTTTCCCAAGATTCACCGAAGTCATCACTCCTGTAAGCGTACGATTGGAAATCGCCCGAGTAATGCCCGTCAAATGTCCCGTATACTCTCCCTTCAATTGCTTTAGAAGAGACTAAGCGGCTGACATAGGTATTGTTTGGGAGGTCGGGAATATTGCTTGTCAGATCCGACCAATGAAGTCCTCCGTCAGTTGTCTTCATGACACGTCCGTCATCACTGCCAGTGTACATTACTTCGGTATTGAGAGGCGATTCGTCGATAGTAGTCAGTGTGCTGTAGAAGGAGACGCCGTCGTGTCTGGAAAGCATGGAATCAGATGGAAATTCATCCATTATCGATAACTGTGATCGGTCAATATCAAAAGTCAAATCTGGACTTATCTGGGTCCATGTAGTGCCGTCATCTGTGCTTTTAAGAAGCATTTGAGATCCTAAATAAATGGATCTTGAATCATCTTGGGAAAGGAGTAGAGGTGTGTTCCAATTGAAGCGGTATTCACGTTCATCTGCTTCAACGACTTGGTCGGATGGATAGTCTTTTCTGGGAAGAGATCCTTCGTCATCATCAAACAAGGGACGGGGAGCGATTGATGAGCGTTCTCCCGTTTCAAGGTTTAATAGCCCGATCCTACCATTTTGGGATTCTGAAAAAATTGTATTCGGATTTTCTGGATCTATTTTAACATAAAATCCATCGCCCCCACTGATATTTACCCAATCTGCATTACGAATTCCTTGACTGTCTAATGTTTTAGAGGGTCCGCACCAACTCCCGTTGTCTTGGAGCCCTCCACAAATCCAGAACGGATTTCTTCGGTCCAGATCTATTTCGTAGAATTGTGAGATTGGCAAATTATCATAGAATCTCCAACTTTCTGATCTGTCAAAAGAAACCGAGAGGCCGCCGTCACTACCTAAGATGACGTGGTTAGAGTTGTCGGGATCAATCCACAGGGCGTGATGGTCTAAGTGGACGTTGCGGGCCCCTTGATCAGAGAATGTTCTACCACCATCATCAGAGCGCATAAGGTTTTGTCCACCGAGATAGATGCGTTCTGGGTCATTTGGATCTATTCGCACCATACTGAAATACATAGGTCTCGGGTTTGTATCTGAAAGGAAAGTCCAACTGTTGCCGCGGTCGGTAGAGCCATAAAGCCCGGTTTGCCCTCTACGTGCTTCTATTGATGCAAACAGTATGTTTCCGTCCCGCTCATATATATCTAACCCAATTCGGCCTAAGTGGCCGGTTGGGATACCTTCTTCCAGCCGAGTCCAATTTGTCCCGCCGTCTAGAGTTCTGTATATACCACTCCCAGCCCCGCTCCCATTGAATCCCCATGCTGTACGTTGACGTGTGTACATTGCTGCAAAAAGGGTATTTGGGTCGGCTGGGTCCATGACCAAGTCAATGGCACCAGTGTAGTCATCGATGTGAAGGACTTTTTCCCAGGTAGCACCTCCATCGGTTGTCTTGAAGACACCTCTTTCTGGAGTGGCTTTCCAGAGATTCCCGACTGCAGCGACATACGCTGTTTCTGGGTCATTGGGATGAACCTTGATGCGAGAGATATGTCTTGTTTCTTCAAGCCCTAAGAATTGCCAAGTTTGTCCTGCATCCAATGATCTGAAAACACCATGACCCCACGGGGAACTCTGACGGTTTTGCGGTTCTCCAGTTCCAGCCCAAACTATGTTAGGGTTAGAAGGAGCCAGGGTAACATCGCCAATGGAAGAAGTGACATTATCAGTGAAAATCTCGTTCCAAGTGGTTCCGTGGTTTGTGCTTTTCCATATTCCAGCGGTAGCAGTACCAACATAAATAGTACTAGTGTTTGTAGGATCTACTGCTAGGTCGCTGATTCTTCCACCCACAACACTAGGTCCGATTTCTCTCCATTCGAGAAAACCAACAGGGCCCAGTAGGTCAGCAGTCGGGCTTTGTTGGGCGTGAGCTGGTTCTGCCAAAAAAGGTAGGAGGAACAGGCTCATAAGGATAGAGAATCTCTTTGGTTGCTTCACAGGCTGACCTTATTTAGATGATATGATGTTCCAATTTTTATATATAGATTTTGGGGATCAATTACTTAGGTGGCAATATGGGAGCAGACACTCGGTTGGATAACAGTCTGCCAATTCTGTGATTCTTCGATGCCGTGTCTATCTCTATGCTTCTGGAATTGATATTCTAGGTCACTTCATTTAATGATTGAAATTATTTGATCAGGATTTTGTTTTTACGAGAGAGTGATGAGTATCAAATGCATGTATTACTGATTTCTTGTTATGATTTGGGTCACCAACCCTTCGCTTTAGCATCGGCGTCAGCTCATTTACTGAAGAGAGGGCACCGAGTTGAATGCATGGATCTTGCTGTTCAAGAATTCGATAGGGAAAAAGTGTTAAAGGCAGATCTGATAGGTATATCAATACCGATGCATACAGCTATGTGCTTGGGGATTAAAGCAGGGGAAAGGATTAAGGCGATCAAGCCAGGAATCCACTTGTGCTATTTTGGCCTGTATGCTTCGCTGAATGAGCAAGATCTTTTATCTAACGTCGGTGACGCTGTTATAGGTGGGGAATTCGAAGGCCCTTTGGCTGACTATATCGATGGCCTAGAAACTGGTGATCTGAATAGCTTAGGAGTTTCTCTTGATCAATGTTTAAGAAAGCCCAACTTGTCTAGGCAAGAATTTGTCACTCCAGTGCGTTCACTGTTACCTCCCCTTGAAGATTACTCAAAATTAATGATACCTGGGCATGGTGAAAAACTTGTTGGATCCACACAAACTAGTAGAGGATGTGCCCACCGCTGTCGGCATTGTCCCATCCCCTCAGTTTATGAAGGAAGACTCAGGTTGGTTCAAGAACAGGTGGTATTGGACGATATAGATAATTTGGTAGAAATGGGAGCTGAGCATATATCATTTGGCGATCCTGATTTTCTTAATGGCGTTAAGTATTCTTTGGGAATCGTCCGTGCTATGAACGACAAACATAGTGATCTCAGTTTTGATATAACAGCTAAAGTCGAACATCTCCTGGAATATCCCGAAGTGCTATGTGAACTAGGAAGTTTGGGCTGTTTATTCGTGATTTCTGCCGTAGAAACTGTGGACGATAGGATATTGGAGTATTTGGACAAGGGCCATACTCGTAATGATGTGATAGTAGCACTTCAGAATACTAGAAAAGCAGGTATACATCTCAAGCCCTCCTTGTTGCCATTCACTCCTTGGACCACAATGTCAGGTTATTTGGATCTCCTGGATTTCATAGAGGAGCATGACTTGATCTACCACGTAGATCCTGTCCACTACTCTATAAGATTGCTATTGCCCCCGAGATCAAAACTCTTAGGAATTTCTGAACTGTCAGCGGTCGTTGGCGAGATGTCGAAGGAGGATTTGGTTTACGAGTGGAAGCATCCTGATGCTAGAGTTGATGAATTGCAGAAGCGGATAGCCCTGATCGTTGAATCTAGCATTGAAAACGAGGAAGATTCGCCGACTATTTTCGCAAGAATAAAAGCGGTCGCCCGGGGGAGAGAGGCGAGCTTTCTAGAGGCCGTGACCGAGGCAGACGATTTTTTTCTGCCAGTAGAGTCGCGTCCTCCAGCTTTCTCCGAGTCGTGGTTTTGCTGAGCTGAGCCTACTGAGAGTCAGTTGGACTCTGTAAGAGGAACATGATTGATGGATAAGTTAGATACTTATAAGGGTACCACTGTTTTCTAGAGATAGATTAAAAATTGCAAATACGTACTATCGATGACTTAGGCGTAAGTGTAATGTTGCAGGTGAAACAATGATTATTCCAAATAAGGAAGTGACTATGAGAGTTTTTATCGGATGGGGTTTATACCTAGTTCTGTTGTCAGCTTGTAATCAAGAACATTCCGATATTTCAGCATTTGTTGGAGCTCAAATTTGGGATGGTACGGGTTCTGAAATGATTCCTAATGGAGTTATTTTGGTCGAAAATGGGAGGATTAGTGAAGTTGGCACCGGGGATGAAATAGTGATACCACCTGGAGCTGAAGTTGAAGATCTCAGTGACCGAATAGTAGTGCCAGGATTGATAAATACTCACGGCCATGTGGGTGGAGTGCTGGGACTAGAATCTGGATATTACAATAGAGACAATCTGATTCGTCAGCTCCGTTTATATGCTGGTTATGGTATCACCACAGTGAATAGCTTAGGTGGTGATCGTAACGAAGGGAAAATTTTACGCGATGAACAGGATGTGCCCGATTTGGACAGGACACGGCTATATATCGCAGGTGAAGTCATAGCGGGTACGACGAGGGAAGAAGCATTAGAAATTCTGCATGATAATGCTGAGCTCAACGTGGATTGGATGAAAATTCGGGTTGATGACAACCTCGGGTCTGTCCCAAAGATGTCTCTGGACCTGTATTCTGCCGTAATAGAGAGAAGCCATGAGTTGGGATTCAAGTTGGCTTCACATCTGTTTTACCTGGAGGACGCCAAAAATCTTCTCAGAGCGGGAACAGATTTCATTGCTCACAGTGTGCGTGATGTCATGGTAGACGAGGAATTTTTGGATTTAATGAGTAGAAGCGGCGTTTGTTATTCGCCGACTTTGACGAGAGAAATATCCACTTTTGTTTACGAGAATAGGCCAGAGTTTTTTAATGATCCCTTTTTTCTGGAACACGCCGATAGGGACGTACTAGAAGAGTTGTCTGATCCTTTAAGGCAAAAGGCTGTTCGTGAAAATGTCAGCGCGCAAGGTTATAAGAAAGCTCTTCCGGTGGCCATGGAGAACTTAAAAAGGATTTCTGATGCTGGGTTGCCGATAGGATTTGGAACAGATTCTGGACCAGCAGGACGATTCCAGGGGTTTTTCGAGCATATGGAGTTAGTCCTGATGGAAAGATCTGGGATGAATCCAGGACAGATTCTTAGGTCCGCGACTGGTCAGGCTGCAAAGTGTTTGGGTATAGAACAAGAGGTGGGTACATTACAGCCTAATAGATGGGCCGACTTCATTGTATTGACTGAAAATCCACTGGAAAACGTGAGGAATATGAGAAGTATAGAGTCAGTTTGGATAGCAGGTAACAGGGTAGATTGAGTTGGCAATGTTAACAAAGCGTCCGACCAATCCGGCTGCGGAAGAAATTTTAGGAGGGTATTTCCCTGTCTTGGACCACGGGTTCGTATCGTTAGTGGATTATATGGGTACTGACGAAGACGTGGAAAGAGCGGCAAGAGTCAGTTATGGCTATGGGACTAGGAAAACCAGTCAGACTAGGGGTCTAATAAGATATCTTCGTCGTCACTACCATACTACACCCAGTGAGATGGTAGAACTAAAATTTCACTGTGCGATGCCGATGTTTGTGGCCAGACAATGGATTAGACATCGAACTGCTTCGGTCAATGAATACAGTGGAAGGTACTCGTTGATGCCTTTGTTGTTTTATAAGCCAGAATCGGACCATTTTTCGCTACAGAACCAAGACAACGCACAAGGTCGCCAAACTGATTCTGCCTCTTCGGAACTGTATGGAGAAGCAGTGAAGCATTGGGAACAGGTGCGAGCTGAAGTTTCTAGAGGTTACCGTTGGATGGTAGAGGAGGACGTGGCCAGGGAGCTAGCACGTATTGATTTGCCTTTATCTACCTATACTCAATGGTATTGGAAAATTGACTTACACAACCTATTTCATTTCTTAACGCTAAGAGATGACGCTCACGCTCAGTGGGAAATTCAAGCTTTTGCACGTGTTATGGCTGGTATGCTGAAAAGAGTCGCTCCACTGAGTTATGAGGCATGGATTGACTACAATGTATGCGGACAGGCTTTAAGCAGAAGCGATATTTTGATTTTGAGTCAATTCGTGAATGGCGGAGATCATGGGATTAAGGCTAGAGATACCGAGCAAACCTTTAGTAAGAAAGCGCTACAAGAATTTGGGCTTTCCACTAGAGAAGCTGAAGAGTTGATCACTAAGCTTGAACCGACAGAAAAACCTAGCCATGATTTGGACCTTTCTTTAATGAGAACAGCTGAGGATATAGCTAAAGATCTGGGAGAGGCAGTCCCGAGACCTTCTGGATCCAGCTAGTGATTTGCAGCAGAATTACTAGCTCAAAGTCAGTAAATAGGTCGGGTTAGCGTAAGGTTAGTCGGATTAATTTATCACAGTGGATCACCATGGGATTCGTGTGTCAATGGAAAGAGCCAATTTAAGACTTGGTGTGCAACGCACCTTCATGAGACTTATTACTACAGTCGGTGTCGTGTTTCTTCTCTCATTACTATTCATGATTTCTCAGGGAAGGAAGGGACTGTCAGATGGAAGAACTGTTTTGGCAGTCCTTCCATTCGAGTCTGGATTGGTTCAAGACTCTACACAGCGATACGCAGGATTTGCAGAAGGATTAGCTGCTTACTTTGGAAGGGCAGACCCTCAGATCTTAGGAGTTTTAGGGCCGGCAAGTACGGATAGATATGCCAGCCGTGGCCTTGATCCTTTGGTCATAGGGAATGAGCTACTGGCTGATCTCGTAGTGACTGGGCGTGAATCTGGAAGAAGAGGAGACTTGAGCTTGGTAGTAGAACTCTTAAAAGTGGCTGATGGGTCAATTCTGTGGAGCCGTGAATTTCGTATAGATGAAAATACTGAGCTTCGAGATCTGTTAACGGAAGTGAGTACAGAAGTGACTTCTGTTTTGGATCTTCCTCGTTGAAATAGGAGGCCGACCTCTAAAAACAGAGAGTTAATTTACTAATAGGGTTTAGGTAGCGAAGGACAATCGGACTGATTCAAAAACAACTGTTTCAAAGGAGTGATAATGGGAGATGTTGTCTACAAATCTAAAAGTAGGATAGAAAGAATCCAAGGACCTCACCGCAAAGCGTATATTCCAGCAACGGCTGATCCAGTGGATTTTGGAGTGCACGGGGCCATCGCAAAACATTACGGAGTTGAAAGTACAGATGAAGTGGCCACCACGTTGGACTATATTGTAGCTGCGACAGGTGGCTGACTAGCTGGTACTTTTGGAGGCGCGCTGGAGGCGCGTGGGATTCCAGCTAGTGTGGATTATCTGGAAACAACTGTTGAAGGAGAGGTAGAAAAAGAGGACGGTGTCTTGGCCTTGAGACGCATTCACGTTAATTATCGTTTAAAAGGAAGTGTCGATTCTGAAGAAATAGCCATCAGGGTTCACGCTATTCACCGAGGTAAGTGCCCCGTTTATAAGTCGATTTCAAGTTCTATCAACATAACTACAGAACTGATATTTGAAGCAGAGTAAGCTAAAGTCAAAATTTGGAAAAGATTCAGAATGCTAAAAGGAGAGGATGACAAGGTGGGATCAAAAGGAAGTAGTCATAGTTTCAGTTCTATCTGTGTGTTAGGAGGAGGGAATTTAGGTCAGGCTTTGGTGCGAGGGTGGATAGAATGCGGTGGGATAGACCCTAAAAATATAACGGTGACCCGTAGAGATTGTAGTAAGTTGAAACAGTTAGGATCTATGGGGGTAACGATTACAGAGGATAACGTTTCGGCCGTAGAAAACTCAGATATAGTCATCATCGCAGTGCAGCCGCAGCAGATACCTACGTTGTTTTCGGAAATAAGGGAAGTAGCCGAGTCAAGACCACACACATTCATTTCAGTTGTCAGCGGCACCTCCATTGAGTCGGTGAAAAAGGGACTAGGTTTGGACAAAAACCCAGTAGTTAGGGCTATGCCCAACACAGCTGTGTCAGTCGGTGAAGCTGTCACATGTCTAGCTGCTCAGGACAGTGAAGCTTTAGGGGAAGCTGAAGGACTATTCAATCGTATCGGCCAGACACTTAACCTACCCGAGGAGATGATAACTCCATCAACAGCCTTGAGTGCCTGTGGGATCGCTTTTTTCCTCCGTTGTATTCGTGCAGCTTCCCAAGGAGGTATTGAAATCGGTTTCCACCCTGAAGAAGCTCTATTTTTGGCCGCGCAGACGGCTAAAGGTGCAGCCTCTCTCATCTTGGATGCAGGATTTCATCCAGAGGATGGTATCGACAAGGTCACTACGCCTCGAGGGTGCACCATAGCAGGCCTAAATGAGATGGAGCACCATGGGTTAAGCTCCGCTATCATAAGAGGGATTGTGACATCAGCTGAACAGGCAGAAGGTTTGAAGGGAGAGTAAAAATCCAATCGAGCCAGTGCGAGAGGCAAAGTTCAGCTAAGTGATTATACTGGGGTTTCTCGAGTAGTTGTTCAGGGGAGAGTCTCTCCAATTGCAACTACGGCATGCTCAGGTACTAAGTGTAGGTCGTCTTCCACCAATCTAGCGGCTTCGTGCAGAATGATCACTAAAGTTCCTGGTGTAAGGCCATCATCTTGGCCAGGAATATCGTATTCTTCGCTGGGAGTGTGAAGGACTATCTGCCCCCTCCTTAAGGTTCGGTCAGCACAGGTTCCAACTAGCCGAACCGTTGCCCATCCTGGGCGCGGAGCCCAGACAAGATTGGTCGGGGTTCGCAGTCTAGGGTCAGTCATGGTCTGCTCCATTACCTCTATTAAGTTTGTGTAAGCCCTTTACCAGGAGATCAAAAGTAGCACCTTGGGCTTTTGATAATTGCAAAGGTAGAGTAATTGGGACTGCACGGTGCGAAGAGGTGTCTGGCATATGCAGGACCATTCGGTCGGAAGGAGTCGGGTTATGACAATTGTGCAGTCTACCATTTGTATCTATTTCTACTGGGGTCCCAGGGTTCTGAAGGTTCGAGATAAAACAGCCGTAGTTTTGCCAAGCCGTAAGACAATTATCTCCATTTTTTGTGATCGCTGGCAAAAGTGTTTCATTGTAGTAGACCAAGGCTTGTTGGTAGCTTTCGGAATCAAGTCTTTTTAATTCTTGGAGTTTTTCTCTGCAAATTATTCTCGGATCCCTCACAGAGTTTTCTTGTAGGATGTGCTCTAGGATACTGTCTGCAGTTTTGTTCATTGATGTTGTCCTCTTCCCTATCCTTATACTCCGGCTACCATGGAATCCATAAATTCTTGATTAGTGTCTGTTTTACTCATGCGGTTGAGTAAAAATTCGATAGCCTCTGCCGGAGGCATGTCTGCAAAGAAATTTCGAAGCAAATAAACACGGTTCAGCTCATTTTGGGAAAGTAGCAATTCTTCTTTCCGGGTTCCCGAGCGATTGATATCGACCGCAGGAAATACTCTTCTATCGGAGATATTTCTATCGAGAATCAATTCCATATTGCCAGTTCCTTTGAATTCTTCAAAAATCACTTCGTCCATGCGACTACCAGTATCAACCAAAGCAGTTGCAATGATAGTGAGGGAACCACCCTGGTCTATATTTCTGGCCGCACCAAAGAAGCGTTTCGGTTTCTGAAGAGCTTTGGCGTCCACTCCGCCAGATAGCACTTTTCCTGAGTGTGGCATGGTGGAATTGAATGCTCTTGCAAGACGGGTAATCGAGTCAAGAAGAATAACGACATCCTTCCCTTGTTCCACAAGTCTTTTTGCCCTTTCTAGAACCATTCCTGCGACTTGTGTATGCCTTGCAGCTGGCTCATCAAAAGTGGAAGACAAGACGTCTCCATCTACATGTTTTTTCATATCCGTAACTTCTTCAGGACGCTCATCGATCAGCAGAACCATTAGGTGGACATCTGGGTGGTTGATAGAGATCGAATGCGCAATTTTTTGAAGTAGGACAGTTTTTCCAGCCTTGGGTGGGGATACGATTAGTCCACGTTGTCCCATTCCAATAGGAGCTACCAGGTCCATCACTCTGGTTGAGAGATCGGGCCCAACAAGCTCTAGGGCGAGCCTTTGTTCTGGATACCTGGGTCGTAAGTCATCGAATGGCGTTCTGAGTTTTGTGTTGTCGGGGGGTTCGTCATTAATGGTTTCGATTTTTAAGAGTGCTAAATAGCGTTCGCTACTTTTTGGAGAACGGACTTCACCTACTACGGTATCTCCCGTGTTTAAACTAAATCTTCGTATTTGTGACGGACTCACATAAATATCATTTGGACCGCTAAGGTAATTCGAGGCTTGTGATCGAAGAAATCCGTATCCTTCTGAAAGGACCTCGAGGACACCTGTACCCTTTAATTTTTTCTTTTGGTCTACTAACGCCCGTTCGATTCTAGGAATGAGATCTTTTTTCTGCAGGCCAGTGTAATTGGAAATATTAAGACCTTCAGCGAAATCCCTTAGGTCTCCTAAGGTGCCCGATCGTATATGTGTGATATCTACATCTTCTCTTTTGCTATTTTCTTGAAAATCGGCCCCGGTGGGGTCGGAACTGGTTGTGTTACTCAAGCCTTGATACTCCGGTAAAGCATTATGTAGGAGGTCAGTGTTTTAGTATTTAGTAAAACACGTCTTGGTTGATTTGTTTGGGGGAATTATTCAAACTACTGCAAAAGCATGAACTCGATTGTAATCGAGCTGCCCAGGCGGGTCAAGAGAGGCCCGGCGAGTTAGACCATTGTCCATTGAGTAGATTTGTTTTTTGTTTAATGTATGAGAGGTAACGTCGATTAGCATAAATGCTCGACACGATTTTCCAAAACTGCTGGAGTCTTCACAGGTGGTCATTTTAAAAGTTAAAGATGAGTACAGTGCAGGAGGCGTAGTAGTCAGACGAATAAAAGATTCGATATATCTCCTTTTGATCCTAGATCCCTATGACAATTGGGGGTTACCAAAGGGTCATGTCGAGCATGGGGAGAGCAATCGAGAAACTGCAGTGAGGGAAGTGATTGAGGAAACGGGGTTACATGAAGTGATGTTGGGTCCAACTTTAGGAACAAGTGATTGGCATTACATCAATGCGGGCACTCCTACGCACAAGTACTGCGAGTATTTTCTGATGAGCTCACAAGAAGGGGAAGTCACACCTCAGGTTTCGGAAGGGATTACGGATTGTAGATGGTTTCCTGTAGGTGATGTATTGGGTGTCTTAGGGTACAAAAATACTCAACCAGTAATAAAAAGGGCTATAGAGCTCTTGAAATCGGAGGTTTCCTATGAAATCTTGCAGAAACAGACCCCAGTGAAGTTCATATGAATTTGCGAGGCAGTCGGAAATGACAAACAATCTTAGAGATATAACAATTATAGGGGGTGGACCCACAGGGTTGTTCGGAGCATTCTATGCAGGAATGCGTGGATTATCCACTAGAATTGTAGATTCTCTTCCAGATCTCGGCGGTCAACTGACAGCCTTATATCCAGAAAAAGACATCTACGATGTTGGTGGAATACCTAAGATTCTTGCAAAAGATTTAGCCAGTGATATGATCGCACAGGGCCTGCAGTTTGGTGCCGAAGTTTTTTTAGATCAACAGATTACTGATTTGATACCAGACGGAGATAATTTCATTCTTAGAGGACCAGGTGCTGAGTTTGGGACAAGATCTGTCCTGATTTCAGGGGGCAAGGGGGCTTTTGAACCGAGACACCTGAAATGTCCTGGGTATAGTGAATTTCTTGGAAACGGTGTTCATTATACACTTAGGGATCCGAAGGAACTACAAAACAAAAAAGTTTTAATTGTAGGGGGGGGAGACTCAGCACTCGACTGGATGTTGGCTTTAAAAGACATTGCTGGACAGATCACATTGATTCATCGGAGGGAGGACTTCCGGGCTCACGAGGACTCCGTTCGAAAATTGCAAGAAGCGGTGGTGTCAGGAGTAGTTGACTTGAAGACGTTTCATGAAGTTCGGGAGATACATGGTGTAGATGAGTTTGAGAGCGTTACAATATTCGACAATAAATCCGACAAGGATTCCACACTTGAGGTGGATATCATTCTCTGTCTACTTGGTTTTAAGCCCGACTTAGGGCCGATTAAATCCTGGGGTTTAGACTTGAATAAAAATAGGATATTGGTCAACTCATTGATGGCGACTTCGAAGCTGGGTGTGTATGCTGCGGGGGATTTAGTGTCTTATCCAGGAAAACTTGATCTTATAGCGACAGGATTTTCAGAAGCTGCAATAGCAGTTAATAATGTCGTTTGCCACCTAGATCCAGAAGCAAGAGTTAATCCTGGACACTCCACTAATCTAAAGATCTTCAAGGATAAGTAAGGAAAACTTGAGGAATTAATATTTAGTTAATTATAGGTGTTGGTTTCAATTTGTATACTTGTATAAAGGCTGAGTGAATATGTCAGAATATTCTAGGGAACAGATAGTGATAATTGGCTCTGGTCCAGCGGCATGGACTGGAGCGATATATGCTGCTCGTGCGAATCTTTCTCCAGTGGTGATTGAGGGGGTTGGTAGTCGTACTATGATTCCAGGAGGCCAGCTTATGTTTACTACTGAAGTTGAAAATTATCCAGGGTTTCCAGATGGTGTGACTGGTCCGAAAATGATGTCAGATTTCAGGGAACAGGCCCTACGTTTTGAGACAAGAGTGCTAGCTGAAGATGTTGTATCTGTAAATTTCTCCAATCCTCTTCTTTCATTGAGCACTAACATGGGTAGGGTTGTCGAAGCCGATACTATTGTTATAGCGACTGGGGCGAATGCTCAATGGATTGGGCTCGAAAATGAGCAACGTCTGGCCCAGAGTGGCGGCGGGGTTTCTGCCTGCGCAGTCTGTGATGGCGCCCTTCCACATTTTAGAGATAAAATCATAGCAATTGTGGGCGGTGGGGATAGTGCTATGGAAGACGCTCTATATATGGCAAAGTTCGCAAAACAGGTGGTGGTAATCCACAGGAGAGATGAATTAAGAGCTTCTAAAATCATGCAAGAGAGAGCCTTCGCAGAAGAGAAAATTAGGTTCGAGTGGAACAAAGTCGTGGAGGATGTTTTGGGAGAAGAAGTGATCAGTGCGGTCCTGTTAAGAGATGCGCTAACAGGAGACAGGAGTGAGCTTGAAGTTGGAGGGCTGTTCGTAGCCATTGGTCATACTCCTAACACAGGGTTTTTAGAGGGCCAAGTGGATCTAAAACCCAACGGATTCATTCAGATGCCAACCCCGTGGCGAACTGAGACATCTGTCCCAGGAGTCTTTGCTGCTGGAGATGTCATGGATGACTACTACAAACAAGCTGTAACGGCTGCGGGCACAGGATGTATGGCTGCCTTAGAGGCGGAGCGCTGGCTGGCCCATGGAGGGACAAAGAGAATTTGAATCGAATGGCCTAATGATCTCGAGTTCAGGAAATGGTTGATCCTCCATCTACCACTATGGTTTGTCCGGTAATATTTGGAGAATCAACAAGAAACATTATGGTTTGAATTACATCCTCTACTGTTCCAGCACGCTTGAGTACGGTTTTAGTAACTTCTTCTTTATATTTTTCGTGATCCATACCTTCAGGAGGAAGCACCAATCCTGGGGCTACAGCGTTAACTCGAACATGAGGTCCTAGTGCCATGGCTTGAATTCGAGTAAGGTGCATTAAGCCGGCTTTTGCTAGAGAGTGGTGAGCATATGAAATCCTAGGGCTGAGGCCCATGTGATCTGCAATATTTATTACTGAGCCGAGGGATTCTGTTAGCATGCTACCGAATTCTTTTACTAGTAAATGAGGGGCCCTAAGGTTAACTGCGATGACTTTATCCCACTCTTCGCAAGTTATATCCAGCAGAGATGTGGAGTAAAAATTGGCTGCATTGTTAACTAAAAGATCCAGCCTCTGAAAGTTCTTCCGGAAGGCTGATCCCATATTTTTAACGGTCTCTGGAAGAGATAGATCTCCTTCCAGGAGTAATATTTTTCGGCCCTCTGCTCTGAGACGATTTTGTAAGTTCTTGGCGGGCTCCTCAGACGAGTTGTAACTTATAGCTAGATCGTAGCCAGCCTTTGCAAGGGCGATTGAAATGGCACGCCCAACACGAACGGAACCGCCTGTAATCAGAGCAACTCGAGACATGAGTGAAACCTATAGTTCGGATTGTCTGTGGCAAGGTAGCAGATTTATTAAGGCTCTCTTTTGAGAGTGAAAAAGGAGGAGGATCTATGGACTTGGTAGGCAAGACGTGTCTCGTTACCGGAAGCAGCCGAGGTATTGGTTACTCTATAGCCGAATCACTCTGCCAAGCTGGAGCGAATGTAGTGGTTAACGCGAGGAGCATTGACGATGTTCATAGGGTTGCCAATAAGTTGGATCAGCGGAGTCCAGGAAGAGTGCTTGGCGTAGCGTCAGATATTAGCCTCCCTGAGGGGTGTGCGAATGTAATCTCAAGTGTTGTGGATGAGTTTGGACAATTGGACGTGCTTATTAACAATGCAGGGGTTGGGATTTTTGAATCGATAGAAGAATTGTCGATAGAAAATTGGAAAGCTCAGATAGATACTAATTTGTTAGGAGCTTTCGTTTGCTCGCAGTTAGCTGTTCCTCACTTACTGAAGACGGAGGGGTGGATCATAAACGTGGGGTCACTAGCTTGTCGTCATCCTTTTGCGGGAGGTACGGGCTATAATGCGAGTAAGTTTGGTTTGTTGGGAATGACGGAAGCGATGATGCTGGATCTCCGTTCGAAGGGGATTAGGGTGAGTATCATTATGCCTGGGACTGTCGACACTTCTTTCTTTGGGGGTGATAGCAAGAAATGGGCTTTAACTTCTGATGACGTAGCATCGGCGACCTTGCATCTTCTCTCTTATCCAAAGAACGCTCATCCGAGTAGGATTGAGATGAGGCCAAGTCAGCCACGATCCGCTTGAGGACCAGCTTAGAAAAGCTGAATAGCAGGAAAAACCTAAAATAGAAATAGCAAATTGAATCGATAAGTCAAAGAATTCCTCTTGCCTTCTTGTAACTTTGGGAAGAGGAATTAGACTAATGTAAGTGGCAGTACGTGTGTTTAGAGTCTGCAAACTAAGAGGCGAAAATGTCTGAGAAGTATCGCATAGAAAAAGATTCGCTTGGCGAAGTCCAAGTACCCTTCGATGCTCTATATGGAGCTCAAACTCAAAGGGCTTTAGAGAACTTCCCCATCAGTGGATATCGTTTTAGCAGGAGGTTCATTCAGGCTTTAGGGCTGATAAAACAATGCGCAGCGACGGTCAACGAAGAGTTGGGCTACATCGACCCTACTCTAGCAGGCGCGATAGTAAAAGCGTCTAGCGAAGTAGCTGATGGTGAATGGGACGAAGCGTTCGTTTTGGATATTTACCAGACTGGTTCAGGCACCTCAACTAATATGAATGCTAATGAAGTGATTGCGCGACGCGCCAATCAACTACTTAAAGATGATTCGGTCCATCCTAATGATCATGTCAATTTCGGACAGTCATCTAATGACGTTATCCCCTCGGCCATCCATATTGCAGCGCGAATCTCATTAGAACTCGATTTGATCCCCGCATTGGCTCATCTGAAAGATGCTCTGTCTCTGAAAGCAGAGGAATTTGATCACGTGGTCAAGTCGGGTAGAACCCATTTGATGGATGCCACCCCAGTGCGTCTGGGACAACAATTTGGTGGGTATGCACATCAAATGCACAAGGGTATCCAGAGGGTGAATTCCGGCTCGGAGGAACTGATAGAGTTGGCGCTGGGGGGCACTGCAGTTGGCACGGGCATTAATACGCATCCAGAGTTTGCGAAGCGTACAATCGCTCTAATATCAGAAAAGCTTTCATTGGATTTCTGCGAAGCAGAAAATCATTTTGAGGCTCAGGCTGCCAAAGATGCTATCGTGCAACTGTCTGGTTGTCTCAATACTGTAGCAACCAGCTATTTCAAGATAGCAGACGATCTTCGGTGGCTGGCGAGTGGGCCAACTTCTGGTCTCAGCGAAATTCAACTACCAGCTATTCAGCCTGGAAGTTCGATTATGCCCGGGAAGGTTAATCCAGTGATGTCTGAAGCGATGATGATGGTGGCAGCAAGAGTCATGGGCAATCATACCACAACGACCATAGCCGGTCAGAGGGGCAATTTTGAGTTGAATGTCACGATGCCAGTCCTGGCTTATACCACGCTAGAGTCGATCAAGCTTCTTGCTAATATGGCACGTGTATTCGCTGATCGTTGTGTAAAAGGGATTACGGTCAACGAACAAAGGACAAAGGAGCTTTTAGAGAAAAATCCTTCCATAGCGACTGCACTGAATACCTTCATTGGTTATGACAAAGCCTCCGAAGTCGCAAAAGAAGCTGTCCGGGACGGAGTTTCAGTCAGGGAGATAGTGCGACGCCATAACCTGATAGACCCTGACAAGATAGATGATGCGCTAGATGTACGGAAAATGACTGAACCAGGCCTGCCCGAATGAGATCATCTCCCAGTACCGACTATAAAAAAGAGAGGACTTATGTCGGATGAGTTGGGTGCACATGTTTCGGCGGAGGGGGGAGTACAAAATTGTCCTTCTCGGGCTACTGATATCGAGGCAAAATGTATACAGCTTTTCACCAAACAAGCCCAACGATGGAATGAGCCGACCCTGAATAAAGATACAATTATACAATTTTTGGATGAAAGGGAATCACATGCGCTGGACTTCGTGGGAGCTCATGATTCTTACTTGATCAATCTTTCCTCTCCCAATTCAGAAAGTTGGGAGAAATCCAGGGAATCTTTTCAAGCAGAGCTAGAGCGATCCACATCCCTTCAGCTTGACTTTGTAGTTACACACCCAGGAAATGCCACAGAAATTTCGGCGAATAAACCTGAGAACAATGAACGTCGACAGGGTCTAAAGGACGCTCAGACAGAGATGGGACGAGTCCAGAAAAAAATTGATGCAACATCAGACGATTCGGCTAAAGCTCAACTCAAGGAAGAAAAAAAGCTGATAGAAATAAAGCGGAAAGAGCTATTAGAATTTGGGGGAGACCTTCAAAGAGGGATAGAACTGAATGCTTTGGGAATCACTTCGGCCTTGGAAGCAGTACCCAAGGGTACAAAGGTGCTATTGGAGTTAACCGCAGGTAGTGGCACTAGTATAGGAGGCAATTTCGAGTATTTAGCAAAAATCAGAGAATTCATCCCTCTTGCATTAAAAGATAGAGTAGGTTTTTGTTTCGATACTTGTCACGGCTATTCAGCAGGGTATGATTTAGTTGACGATTATGATGGGGTCTGGAATCAATTTGACAGTATCCTTGGAATTGAAAACTTGGGTCTTATTCATATGAATGACTCACAGCACCCATTTCTCTCTCACAAGGATAGGCATCAAAATATTGGAGATGGATCCCTTGGAAAGGGTCCTTTTAGGAAAATAATGACCGATCCTAGACTGAATCGGGTGCCTAAAATTTTAGAAACACCTAAAGGTGGTGATCCAGTGGTGTCCGATATGCACAATCTTAGTCTCTTGAGGTCATTCAGGAAGTGAACTCAATAACTCCAAGGCATTGCAAAATTGATCGTTAGATGTTCATATGCTGGTTGTATGCAAGAGGGCTACATTTATTGAGCTAACACCCGTGAAGTCGGGGCTTGCTTTCTTGGTTGACGCCACGCCTTTAGAGGAGGAAGGTGGATGCCGAGTTGGAGTCACAATCTCTGTCCCTGAGCTTCAATAAACAGCTTGCTTGTATGCAGCTCTTAAGGGGGGCTGGAGGACACCTTCCTCTGGCCCCTTGAGCCTCATCTGAAGTTATACTAGAATTTTGACATAGTCGCTTAAAGGATCCGTCCAGAATTCATAAGAACAAAAAATTTGGTTGTGATAAGGATTATTCGATATGAAAATCATGAAATACGTTTCTTCTGTTGCCCTCTTGGTTCTTATCACAAGTGCCTTTTCTTCCTCCAAATACTCTCAGGATTTCTACCATTTTGGAATTGCTAAATCTGCTCCGGCCAAAGACGCTAATGTTGAGTCAGTTTCTCAGATAAGCATCTGGTTCACTCAGGTTCCCCAGGACAACTCTGTATCTATTAGGTTGGTCGATGCCTACGGGTCTCTTGTTACAGACGTAAATTTCGAAACAGATCAAACATCCGCGACACTATTCACGGCAGTTTTAGAACGTGCACTGGCATCTGGTCGTTATAAGGTGGCTTGGCGTGGAATAGGGCAGGATGGCCACCCGGTCATTGGGGACTACATTTTCACGGTATCTGAGAGTAGTTTTTGAAGAATCGTCAGTGTTAATTGTCAACACACTTATTGGTTGGTTTTATTTTTCGGTCTTGATATTTGTCTTGGGCACTGTTCTGTCTAGGTGGACAATCTTTGTCAGAGTAGGTCAGCACAGTGATTTTCCCAAGGAATTTGTGGACAGTATTCTCCTGAGAACTGCAATAAAAGGAGGAGGATTTCTCGTTGCCGCTATGCTGATGTTGTTCTGGCGCCAACTGATAGCTTTTCGTGATCCCTTTGTTCCATGGAGAGAAGACGCATGGATTTTATTGAGGTATACTTCATGGGGCTCATCGTGGGTAGCCACTTTATTAATTAGTGGTCTTGCTGCAGTGATTTTGTATATGAAAGGGAACCAGGGATGGGGATTGACCACATTTTTGTTGCTGGGTGCAGGGGCGTTTCCTGCTTTCTCGGGCCACGCGAATGCTATTGAAGGTATCTCTTGGCTGAGCTTGTCAGCAGATATCCTACATGTTTGGGCGGCAGCTGGATGGCTAGGCTCACTTGCGTTCCTTCTATTTTTAGAAAGGAGTTGGAGGAAATATAATGCTCACTCCGAATCTCTGCTGCCGTCTTTGATTTCGAAATTCTCAACATCCTCAATGGTTTGGGTGGGAATTTTAGTGGCCTCGGGAATTTTGTCTACTTCCCTACAGTTGTCCACTGCATCTGATTTGTTAACGACTGGCTATGGCAGGATTCTTCTCATAAAGATAGTACTGGCAATCGTTGTGATGGGCTTGGGTGCACTTAACTGGACAACGGTTATATCTGGCTTTCAGCGGGCTGGGAGTTTGGTAAAATTGAAAGAAAGAAGTATGAAAGAGGTTTGGTTTGCTCAGTTGGTTCTGCTGGCCACAGCAATCTTGATTCAGTGGTCCCCTTCAGGGCACCAAGCTCTGGAACATGGTATGAACTTGGAAATGTTATTGATAAGAATAATTGGGATTGGAATGTTCTTTTACGTTGCTTTCTTTATTCTGATTTTACTGTTCGCAGCTTGTTTTTTCGAGAAGAAAAAAGTTAACCTCTAGCTGACTTTGATTATTTCTTGCAACCTTTGGAAATTGATTGAACTAGCGAAAAATTCGATTTAGACTTTTATAGAAAAGGAAAGAGCTATGTTGAGGTACGTGATGGTTTTCGGGTTAATATTCTTTGCTGTGGCCACATCGGGTCATGCCCAGGATCAACAACATCTGGAAAAAGTACAACGGGTGTTGTCTTCTGTGCCCCTGTTCGATGGGCACAATGATTTACCGTGGTTGATTACGAACGACTTGGATGCACCAGCGGATGTCAGTCGCTATGACCTCAGATCAACAACAATTGGTCACACGGATATTCGAAGGCTCAGAGATGGTATGGTAGGGGCTCAATTTTGGTCGGTATACATTCCGATGGAAGCTGTGGAAGAAGGTGCAGCTAAAATGCAGTTAGAGCAGATAGATATCGCTCGGCGTATCATCAGGAGATATCCCGACGTGTTCGAACAGGCTTACTCCACTTCTGACGTGAATAGGGTTTTCGGTTCTGGTAAGGTAGCCTCTGTTTTAGGGATGGAAGGCGGTCACGCCATAGAGAATTCTTTGGGGGCCCTGAGGTCTTACTTTGACCTGGGGGTGCGATACATGACTCTGACTCATAATGGGCATAACGACTGGGCAGATGCTTGTTGTGAAGATTCTGTACATGGAGGGCTCACGTCATTTGGTATAGAGGTGGTTCAAGAAATGAACCGCTTGGGGATGTTAGTAGACCTTTCGCACACCTCACCTGAAACAATGGACCAAGTCTTGGACGTTGTGACAGCTCCAGTAATATTTTCACATTCTTCAGCTAGAGGGATAACAGATCACCCTCGTAATGTGCCTGACAAGGTGCTGAGAAGGCTACCTAAAAACGGTGGCATAGTGATGGTCACTTTTGTTCCTGGGTTCATCTCTCAGGCTCCGAGAGCCACCTTAGAGGATGTAGTAAAACATATTGAACATGTAGTTAAGGTGGCCGGGATAGATCATGTTGGTATTGGATCGGATTTTGACGGTATTGAGTCCACCCCAGTAGGCCTAGAAGATGTTTCTACTTTCCCGGATCTTTTCTTAGAACTTTCTAGAAAAGGTTGGACAGAGAGAGAATTGATGAAATTAGCCGGAGAAAATATTTTGCGAGTATGGGCTGAAGCGGAGGTCAGAGCCAGCCAGCTTCAACGTTATACAGAACCATCAACTGCCATCTTACGGAAATCAGGAAACTGAATATTAGGGTGGGTTACTGTGTGCGCAGATAACTGAGGGATGAGTATGCGTTCTCTTGATGATTTGTTAGTGTTTAGCGATTTTCATACACTCTTGTCCAAGTAGGCTTGTACTATTTTGAGAAGCAATTAACAGATATGGAAAAAATTGCAATTAGGTCCTTAAAGGAGTCTTTGGTTCCCTTGGCTTGTGCTGTTCACTGTGTTCTAACACCTGTCCTAACTCCGGTTCTGTCGTTTTTCGGTCACAATAGTGGCATAGAGTATGGACTTTTAGCTGTAGCCTTTGTTATGGCTATAATGGCATATGGTTTTGCTGTGAAGCATCACCATAATTATATACCTGGAGTTTTAGGTCTGCTCGGATTTTTGGTTTGGGGAGCTTCGGTGACAGGGGGAATCTTTTCTTTTTCGGAATCCCAGGGAAGTACTTCAGGGAGTCTTTTAATAGCGGGAACATTACTGTGGAATGGACACCTGAGACATAAGGCTGTATGTGGTAAATGCATCTGTCCTATACATCGAGGCTGAGAGGAAATAGTGCTTTCTGTTAAAATTACTAGGGAACTCCATTTTAGTGCTGCTCACAGAGTTTTCAATCCTGAATGGACAGACGAGCGAAACAGTGAAGTGTTTGGTGGTTGCGCCAATCCGAATTGGCATGGTCACGATTATAGGTTATTGGTAACTGTGGAAGGCATTCCAGATGGAGAAACGGGATTTGTGATGGACCTCAAGGATTTAAAGGCATTGGTAAAATCTAGGGTTATCAAGGATGTGGATCACCGTAATATCAATCGAGAAGTATCATGGATGAAGGATGTGATTCCTTCAACTGAAAATTTTGTGATAGCGATATGGAATAGATTGGTGGATGGATTTCCTGAGGGAGTGAAATTGAGCAAACTGACACTTTGGGAGACACCAAGACATTGTGTGGAGTATGAGGGATGAACAAAAAACTGAAAGAAGTGCCTTTCCCAGACTTGGTAGCTGAAATGATATCAAGGTTAGGGGAGAATCCCAAAAGAGAAGGTCTGATACGAACTCCAGATCGAGTACATAAGTCCCTGAAGTTTTTGACTGGTGGATACCAGATGGATACTGCCACTGTGATAAATGGCGCGCTCTTTGAAGAGGCTCATAAAAACATGGTGTTAGTGAAACAAAT
>JAPKDG010000047.1 GCA_028822645.1 Longimicrobiales bacterium
TGTAGAATAACCTGACCTATCAACCCACTGAACTATCAACTCACCACTCTTGTCCTCACGATGGCCGCTGAAACACCCGTCGCTAACAGTTAACACGGCTACACGCATACGAGTCCGATTATGTTCACCGACGAACAGATCCTTTTTTGTAGAATGGCGGCTTGACACATGTACCCGGTATCGTCCGCCCTCTTATGTTTACACCGAAATCCGCAGCAGAATTTGCTAGTCCTCCTGGAACATAACCCATAGCGATTCCTTCACCCAAACTTGGACTGACTGTCCCACTGGTTATTTCACCTACTTCCAATCCATCACAAGTAATGGCATATCCAGGCCTCGGAAAACCTTTCTGATCTAGAACCATTGCTATCAATTTCTTTGGTAAGCCTTCAGATTTTTGCCGCAATACAGCATCTCTACCTACGAAATCCCCTTTGTCCCACTTCACCAGCCAATTTAAACCACTCTCCAATGGGGTATGCAGTTGATCTAAGTCATTACCGTAAAGTGCAAAGCCAACTTCCAACCTTAAAGAATCTCTAGCTCCCAAGCCAGCAGGTTTTAAACCACAAGCGGCCCCATTCTCCAGTAGCTTTTCCCATAGCGAGACTGTGGAATCAGTTTCAACATAAAATTCAAAACCATCCTCTCCGGTATACCCAGTCCTACTGATTGTCCCAGTAATTCCTCCCACTTCACCTTTCACAAAATGATAATAGTGAAGCTGGCCCAAATTTAGATCAGTCATGGACTCAAGGATCTCTTGGGATCTGGGACCCTGCAGAGCTAGAAGGCCAATCTCTTCGGACTTATCCGTTAATTCAATTTCAAAACGGTCGACAAACCCTAACAACCAATTCCAATCTGCTTCCTTCCGGGCCGCATTCACAACTAACATATATCCCTGATCTTTTTTATAAATCAACAGATCGTCCAGAATGCCGCCATCATCCTGACACAACAAAGAATATTGACATTGACCCACCGTTAAAGCATCAACATCATTTGTTGTGAGAAACTGTAAAAACCGAGTCGCATCAGGACCAGTGACAAAAAATTCCCCCATGTGTGAAACGTCAAACAGACCCGCATCATTCCTTACAGAATGATGCTCAGATGTGATTCCATAAGGATACTGAACAGGCATCTCATATCCAGCGAATGGCACCATCTTAGCACCCAACAAAACATGATTGTTGTATAAGGGAGTTCTCTTTAAAGAAGTTTTCATACTCAATCCTCTGAGTGAAATAGACTACAAATAATTCTTCCACACACGCACTGTAACTTCACAACATTACTATAGGATATAACGCCTCAAGTCCACATCATCTACTATGGTATTTAAGTTCTCATGGACAAAATCCCGGTCGACTACAATTGAGCGACAACTCTGTTCAGGTAATCCGAATAAAACTGATTCTAAGAGGGTAGTTAGCACTGTGTGAAGTCTTCGGGCTCCGATATTTTCCATCTGATCATTCAGGACCGCCGCTAGTCGTGCCACTTCATTGATACCTTCTGCGGTGAATTCAAGGACCGCACCCTCCGTTGCAATCAGAGCCTTATACTGATGGACCAATGCGTTCTTAGGCTCTTGGAGTATCCTTATAAACTCCTTTTCTCCTAAGCTCTTCAACTCCACTCTAATAGGAAATCTTCCCTGTAATTCTGGTATCAAGTCGGTGGGCTTGGATACGTGAAAAGCCCCGGCAGCAATGAATAGCACGTGATCTGTTTGCACTAAACCATATTTTGTTTGAACTGTGGATCCTTCCACTATGGGGAGAATATCACGCTGAACTCCTTCTCTGCCTATATCAGGTCCAGTCCCACCTCTATCTCCAGCGATCTTGTCAATCTCATCCAAAAAAACTATACCTGTATCCTCAGCTCTAAATAGAGCATCTGTCACGACCTCATCCATGTCGATGAGAACATCTAATTCTTCCTGTACCAATATTTTTCTAGCTTCTTTTACAGAAACAGTCCGTGTTTTTTTTCTCTTGGGAAGTAAGTCTTGTAACATCTCAGTGAGGTTGTGGTCTATTCCCTCAACACCCCCACCAACAGGTAACACCATCCCTTCTAAAGAAGCCGATTGAGATACTTCCACCTCAATTTCTTGCTCATCAAGTTCCCCTGATCTAAGAAGCTCCCGAAATTTTTTCCTCGTACGCCCACCTCTATTTCCCCGGTCCCCTAGTGGGTCCATGCTATGAGGAGGCTCTATCCCCTCTGGTCCAGCCAAAAATGGAGTGCCTGTGTCTATACGGTCTCCAGCACTAGTAGTTTCATTTGAAAGGGGGAGCAGGAGGTCTAAAATTTTATCTTCTACCCTAGAGTCAGCAATTCCCTGTATTTCTTCTTCACGTTCTGCACGGACCATATTCACTGAAACATCAACCAAATCACGAATCATAGATTCAACATCACGTCCCACATAACCCACTTCTGTATACTTAGATGCTTCCACTTTGACAAAAGGCGCGCCAGCCAAACGAGCTAATCTCCTGGCAATCTCCGTTTTCCCCACACCGGTAGTCCCAATCAAAATTAAGTTGTTCGGCAATATTTCGTCCCTCAGATCATCACCAACTTGTTGACGTCTCCAACGATTCCTCAAAGCTATCGCCACAGCTTTTTTTGCTTCTTCTTGACCGATGATATACTTGTCTAACTCCTCCACAATTTGGCGTGGAGTCAACCCATCCAGCTCAGGTTGTTCGCATTTTTCAGCAACTCCTTCCTGAGGCATCTCTGATGAAACTTCAAGCTCTAAATCGACTATGTTTTCCAATTTACTTTAACTCCAAAATTGAAATATCTTTATTGGTATATATGCAAATGTCTCCAGCTATCTCTAAGGACTGCCGGACAGTCTCACTGGCAGAAAGATCCGAATGGCCAATCAAGGCGCGAGCCGCAGCCAGTGCGTACGAACCCCCAGATCCAATTGCTAAAACATTATCGTCTGGTTCGATCACTTCTCCTTCTCCACTGACCAAAAACATGTGCTCTCTGTCTGCCACTAACAGCAACGCATTCAGCTTACGTAGATACCTGTCCATTCTCCAATCCTTTGCTAATTCAACAACAGCTCTAGTTAAATTAGCTGGAAATCTCTCCAATTTTTCTTCCAATTTTTCGAACAATGTGAAAGCATCTGCTACGGCCCCTGCAAACCCAACTAAAACTTGATCTTCCCTGAGAGTCCTTACCTTCTGAGCTGTATTCTTTACGACTGTGTCTCCCATAGTAACCTGGCCATCGCTGCCTAATGCTACTTCTCCACCACGTCTCACAGCTACTATTGTTGTCGCCCTGATTCTAGGCAACATTTTTTCGTGTTCCATAGATGCTCCGATTTCTACTTAAGACATTTGCCTAACTACCATTTTGTTCACCTAAACACTCTAAAGATAAAAACCTCACGACCTCGGATGGCTGCTTCGGTACACTTCTAGTAATCGCTCTTTTGACACATGCATGTAAATTTGTGTGGTAGACAAAGAAACATGACCCAAGAGTTCCTTGAGGGCTATGAGATTAGCACCTGAATCCAGCATGTGAGTTGCAAAACTGTGCCGAAGAGAATGTACACTCAGACCTTCTTTTGTAGCGGCATCGGACAATAGTTTCCTGACGATATTTTGGATGGACCGCTGTGAAAGCCTCCCCCCTTTAGGATTAAGTAAAAGAGCCGACGTGAAAAGTTCTCCCACTTTATCCAGAACGTCAAGTCGCATCCCTAAGTATATCTTCAAAGCACAAACCGTAGGATCAGTAAGCGGTACTATTCGCTCTTTATTTCCCTTTCCCAACACCTTCACTAATTGTTCTCCCAGGTCTAGTGCTTCGAGGTCTAAACCGTGTAGTTCACCCAATCGCAAGCCACTACCATACACAAGCTCTAAAACCACCAAATTCCTGATCCCAGAGAACGAACCCTCTGAAGCCCGACTCTCAGCAACAGTAAACACTGCTTCGATTTCATTTTTGTTGGCATACTGAGGAAGTTTCTTCATCAATTTTGGAGTTTTTATTAAAAACACGGATCCCAAGTCATCCAGACCTTCGGATGAAAGGAATTTATAAAAACTTCTAACCGCTGAAATCTTCCGTGCGATACTCCTTCGTCCCAATCCTTTCTTCTGACACCAACCCATAAAGGCACGCAAATCACTCCTGTCTACAGTGCTAACATTCCAGTCCATAGCTCCAAAGTGATCTACAAAAAAATCTGACAAATCTTTTAGGTCTTTTCGGTAGGAAGTGACGGTCCTCGCCGATAAATTTCTCTCATATTCAAGGTGCTCTAAAAATTTGAGCACATAAGTACCCATCTCTGTTTCCTTCAAGATACACCAGTGGTTTTTACCGAGACGCAGTCCGCGTCCGACAATGAAATCTCTTCAGAATCCATCCACGAAATAAAATCCTCAATAGCTCTTTTGGCTAGCAATTCTCTTTTTTGTTTTTTATTTCGTATTCGTACCTCTAGGGGATCAACGAGACCCCAATTCGAATTCATGGGTTGAAAACGAGAGGAATCACTTGTGTTTAAATAACGGTATAATCCTCCTAACACTGTGGTCCCTGGAGGCATCACTGGAGTTTTACTCCTAAGTACTCGATCCAAATTTATCGCTGCCATTATTCCACTCGCAGCCGACTCAGTATACCCTTCTACGCCAGTCATCTGACCAGCAAAAATGACATTGTCCCTATCCTTCAACGACCCATATTCAGTCAAAGTAGCAGGAAAGTTCAAATAAGTATTTCGATGAATTGACCCCCATCTTAAAAATTCACAATTCTCGAGCCCTGGTATCATCTTGAAGATTTTTTCTTGTTCTTTTACTCTGAGGCGAGTTTGGAAACCAACCAAATTCCACATCTGGCCAGCCTTATCTTCGCGTCGCAATTGAACCACAGCATACGGCCTATTGCCTGTCCGAGGATCAGTCAATCCAATCGGCTTCATTGGACCGAACCTGAGGGTTTCTGTTCCCCTGGAAGCCATTACTTCAATTGGCAAACAACCCTCAAAATAAGGTACGGTATCCCAATCGGGACCACTATGAATATCAGCTTCTAATAGGCTTTGGATGAACCTGTTATATTCGGATTCAGACATAGGGCAATTCAGATAATCACCTGATTCTTCATAGCGCCCTCCTTCAAAGATGATACCCGTATCCAAGGAATCCTTATGAACAATAGGTGCTATGGCATCGTAGAAAAAAAGTCCTTCTTCACCGAGATATCCTCGAATGTTTTTACTGAATTGATCTGAAGTTAGAGGCCCTGTTGCTATTACAGCAGAATTTTTAGGCAAATCCACTATCTCCTCTCGTTTCAGATCGATCATAGGGTGATTGCCCACAATTTGGGTCATCATTTTAGAGAATAGATTCCGATCAACCGCCAATGCAGAACCAGCGGGCACAGAGGTGGCATCGGCACATCTTAAAAGTAGAGACCCCAACAGACGCATCTCTCTTTTGAGCTGTCCATGCGCATTAGTGCTGTCGACACTTTTGAAAGAGTTAGTGCAAACCAGCTCACCTAAATGATCTGTTTGGTGAGCTTCAGTAGTACGTATTGGCCGCATTTCTATTAGGCTCACAGGATAACCAGAACAAGCTAAATGATAAGCCGCCTCACACCCTGCAAGTCCTCCTCCTACCACCCTCACACTGGGCTTCACTTACCTTTTTTACCTTTACTTTTTTTCTTGTCTCTTCCAATTTTTTTCTGGATCAACTCAAGCGCCATTTCCAGATCAACCTCTAAAGGTTCCTGTCCCTTGGGTAACGTAGCGTTGATTTTACCACATTTCACATAGGGACCGTATCGCCCTGACAATATTTTTATGCTTTCACTCGAGTCTGGATGCTTTCCCAGGTCCTTCAACGCCGTCCGTCCACCGGAACGCTTTGAGTTTACCAAAGCGATAGCATCTTCAACACTTGTTCGCCACAACTCTTCACTGTTCTTCAGGTTTGCGTAGACATCTCCGCGCTTCACGAAAGGACCGTAACGTCCTATACCAACAAAAATTTCTTCACCTGACTCTGGATCTGATCCCAATTTTTTCGGCAAATCTAGAAGGAGAAGCCCGTAGGCTAGATCCACTTCGTGCAAAGATTTGTCCTTAGGAATGCTTACTCTCTTGGGTTTTGTATCTTTCCCAGTATCCTGCAGCTCTATATAAGGTCCATATGGACCTTTCTTCAAGAAAATGTTCCCAGTACTGTTCGGATCTACACCAAGATTCTTGTCTCCTTGATCCTCCAGTAGTTCCAGAGCCAAGGCAAGGTCTACTGCTGCAGTATCTTGCGATTCTGGCAGGCTGGCCCGAGAAGGTTTCTGCTCATCGCTGGCCGCCTTTTCCACATAAGGTCCGAAACGACCAAATTTCAGCCGAACCATGCTGCCATCTTCGGCACTACCTAGCTCTCGGACTTGTCTTTCAGCTAACGGTCGGTTATGTGCACAGCTTGGATAATCGGAGCACCCCAGAAAACTCCCACCACGATTCCATTTGATCAGCATTGGCTGATCACATTCCTCACATTTTTCACCTTGGGCTTCGAAGATTTCCTTCATTAATAGGTCTGGTTCAGCTTCGGCGGCTTCCAGCTGCTTCCTAAATCCAGCATAAGTTTCTGCAAGAAGGTCTTTACCCATCAACTTACCTTTTTCGATATCGTCCAGCCGCATTTCTATATTCCTGGTAAACTCAACCTGGAATTCCTTCTTGAATACATGAATTAAAAACTTACAGACTCCTTCACCCAATTCAGTTGGGTGAAAACGTCGAGTTTTTAATTCCACATACTCTCTTTCAACAATCTTAGACACAATCGCAGCATAAGTAGATGGTCTACCAATACCCTCGTCTTCCAATTTTTTTACTAAACCAGCTTCCGAAAATCGGCCGGGTGGTCTGGTGAAGTGCTGCTCTGTATCCAAGTCGCTTGATTCGGCCATGTCTCCTTCTCTCATACCTGGAACAGGGGGCAAACTCGCTTGAGCAGGGCTTCCCCCAGACTCTCGAGCTTCGACATATAGCCTTTCATGACCTGGAAATTTAACCACAGAACCAGATGCCTGAAAATCATATTCTTTAGAACTATTACCTGCCAATACGAAAACAATCCTAGTATTGTCATAGATTTTGGCTGACATTTGACTGGCTACAAAGCGTAACCATATCAATTCATAGACTTTAGCTTGGTTCGCATCAAGTTTCTTTGAAGCTTCAGACGGATGCCACGCGACATTTGTGGGTCTTATCGCTTCATGGGCATCCTGTTCACCTTTTTTTTCACTCCGGCCCCCATAATATTGGCCTTTCGCTGGAATGTAAGCCTCTCCAAATTGCTCTTCAATCCAATCCCTCGCTTGATTCACAGCCCCTGATGATACTCGTGTTGAGTCTGTCCGGATATAAGTAATCAAACCATTCTGATAGAGCCCCTGTGCTGCTGACATAGTTTGTTTGGCTGACAACCTCAACCTCGTAGAAGCTCTTTGTTGCAGAGTAGAAGTAGTGAAAGGCGGCTTCGGATTCACCGATTTTTCTTCCCGGATCACTTTCCTCGCCTGGAAAAGAGCACCACTTAAATCCCCGATCAGATCCTGTGCTGCTTTTTCATTGTCGATTGACATCTTCCAAGATTTCTGGTTGCGCAGCGTGTCTCCATCTATTCGAACTAAGTTGGCCTGGAACTTTTGATCTTCATATGTTAATTCTGTTTTAAAGGACCAGTATTCTTCCTCCACAAAAGCTCTGATTTTCTCTTCGTGTTCACAAATCAGTCGTAAGGCTACCGTCTGGACCCGACCAGCAGAAAGTCCTGGCATTATCGGTTTATTCAGTAAGCTACTAGCCTGAAATCCAACAAGACGATCCAATACTCTACGAGCCTTTTGCGCCTCAACTCTTTCCATTTTGATAGCGCCGGGTTGAGCCAGAGCTTTTAGAATTGCATCTCTAGTAACTTCCCTGAAGGTGACTCTCTGGAAATGTTGCTTCTCTTTTTCCGCGTCCTGCATACCCAGTCTTTCCGCTATGTGGTAAGCAATCGCTTCACCCTCACGGTCTGGGTCGGTAGCTAGTATTACAGTTTCAGCGGATTGAGCGCGTTTCCTTAGGTCTGACAAGATCTTTTTATTAGTGGTCACGTACTTGGGTTCGAAGTCATTCTCTATATCAACTCCAAGCTCTTTGCCAGGAAGATCTCTTATATGGCCAACGGAAGCCACCACTTCATATTCGTCGCCCAAATAGCCGCTTATAGTCCTGGCCTTAGCGGGAGATTCCACCACAACCAATTTCATATTTTTCCTCTACTTTCCGTCAATTAGAAAACCTGGTTAGTCGATACATTTCACTATGCTCTCTGCTATTTCCTGTGGGTCCCCCTGCTCGGAATCCACAGAATGTCGTGCCCTACCGTACCAATGTCGCCTACCTTTTAGCAACAGAGCAAATTCTTCCACAGACTTATTCTGGTCGAATAAAGGCCTTGATAAACCTTCATTAAGAGCTCTTTTAAAGGCAACTTCGGGCGTCACTTTGAGCCAAACTGTTAAGGTGTCTTCAGGAACAGCTCTCCAATTTTGATTGCTCAGTGCCCAACCACCACCCGTTGCAAGAACTGTTCCTTTAAGGGGTACCAACTCAAGGGCTATCTCTGACTCAATTCCGCGAAAATAATTTTCACCCTTTTCATTAAACAAAATATCAATTGGAGATCCTGTCTTCTTTTCAATTGCCGCATCCATGTCAGTGAATTTCCATCCCAATAGAGTAGATAGCTCTCGGCCCACACTAGATTTCCCGCTAGCCATAAAACCCACCAGAAGAACACTGTCAAATTGTTCAGCGTTCACCGTAACCACGCGTTTCCAAGTGTTGCACATAGGAATCAAAATTTCTTGTAATCTCAGCTATAGAGTCTCCACCAAATTTTTCCAAGAAAGCATCAGCCAAAACAAGAGCTACCATCGCCTCGCCAACAACAGCTGCGGCTGGAACCGCACAAACATCACTTCTCTCAACAGCGGCATCCGCTACAGAACCATCTCTCATGTCGATACTGGGAAGTCTCTTCCTAAGTGTAGAGATTGGTTTCATTGCAGCCTTGACCACGATGGGATACCCAGTGGTGACTCCTCCTTCCAAACCTCCAGCCCTATTAGATTTCCGCCCTATCCCTCCTGATTTCTTGGCCATTTTATCAGTCACTATAGGATCGTGAACTTCCGATCCTGGTTTGAAAGCTCCCGAGAATCCCGCGCCGATTTCCACTCCTTTGATCGCTTGAATTGACATGATTGCACCAGCCAAACGTCCATCTAGCTTGCTATCATATGTCACATAGCTTCCCAATCCGACGGGGATCCCTGTAGCTACCACTTCAAATACACCGCCAAGTGTATCACCATTCTCCTTGGCATCATCGATGGCTTTTTTCATCCGTGTTGTAGCGTCTGGATCCAATGATCTCAATTCGGAAACATTCACACTCTCATTCAAATTATCGGGAAGGACTTCCGGGACATTGGCTTCAATAGCACCTATAGACGTGACATGGCTTCCTATCGTAATTCCAAACATTTCCAACAGTTTCCTGCAAACACCACCACATGCCACCCGTGCAGCTGTCTCTCTGGCACTAGCCCGTTCTAAGATATCTCGAGTATCACGTCGATCATATTTCAGAAGTCCTACCAAATCAGCATGTCCTGGCCTAGGTAGATACAGGCTTTTCAGAGCTTTCGGATTGCCCTCTGGATCGGGCGGATCAGGTGACATCGCCAGACTCCAATTCTCCCAATCCTTGTTCCAAATCAACATGGAAATGGGAGATCCTATTGTCTCTCCCAACCTGACTCCTGAAATAATCTCCGCCTGGTCCGATTCTATTTGCATCCTGCGTCCCCGCCCATAACCACCTTGGCGACGTTTGAGGTCCGGATCTACATCTTTGGCCATTTCCAAGGTCAAGCCAGCTGGAATCCCTTCCAAGATGGTGACTAAACCTCTACCGTGAGATTCCCCCGCAGTGCTAAACCTGATCCTTCTCATAGTTGTTTATTCATCCTCTGATAACCTCTCTGCTCGCCGAAACTTAGTGATAGGATAAACGAAACCCCTATGATTAGTCCAGATGGAGCGACCAAAGTAGTTACCGATTTGGCTCGGCCGATTGGCTCTGTTTTTTGTTATTCCAACCTCTCGCTCCAGAGACATTCCAGGATTTGATTGGAGGAGGAAAAAGGTTATATCGGATAATATGGAAGATCGCAGCCAATCCATCTTTCCAGGTTATTTTTTTTCCCTCCTGATAGGATCTTCCATGGTAACTAATCGGCACCTCATAGATTCGTGCGCCAGCCTGAGATAAGCGAGCAGTAACCTCAGGCTCGAACCCAAACCGGTTAGATGTTAATGGCAAGCTTTTTAAGAGTTTAGCATTTACTAATTTGTAGCATGTCTCCATGTCGCTAAGGTTTAAATCAGTCAACATATTGCTGAGTAAAGTCAAAACCCGATTCCCGACCATGTGCCAAAAGAATAGGACCCTCCTACTGCCTCCTAGAAACCGTGATCCAAAAACAGCATCTGCTTTGCCCGATAATATAGGTTCCATTAGAATCGGAAATTCATTCGGGTCATACTCCAAGTCTGCATCTTGTATAATAATGAGATCCCCTGTCGCCTCCGCTATGCCGCGTCTCACAGCTGCTCCTTTGCCTTGATTGGTTTCGTGCAGCAACAGGTGGTCAATCAGACCTTTTCTTTGTAGGTCCTCAAGAAGCTGTCTAGTTCCATCAGTCGAACCATCATCAATCACAAGAACCTCCAGAGACAGCGTCATTGCATCTAAGGATCGCAATAATGTCTCAATGGTGCCCAGCTCATTATAGGACGGTATGATCACCGATAAAGTGAGAGAGTTCCAATCAAGATCGACCTTATTCATTATAAATCATGAATCTTTCAACAAAAATAGATTCCTTTTCATTCTCTCTCACTTCAACGTAGGTCTGGGCATTACCACTATATCTCCTAAGAGGGTATACTCTGGTCCTCCCAGCCGAGCAACTGGTTTCAACACTTTGGTGTCGACCAGAAAAGACCCTTCTTTAAACTGTAGAGTGGGGTCCAACCTGACTGCCCTAACTTCGCCTACAATCAGACTTCCTGCATTGCCTAGATTGAGCTCCCTAAAGAGCTCGCACTCTAAAATTGCTGGACAGTTCGCCACGTATGGTGCATTCACTCTAGTCGCTAGTCCGATCGGCAACCCAACTCTTTCGAATTCGTCCTGTTCAGGAGGAAAGTCAGCTGAAGTCTCATTCATTTGCGGACCCTGAACCTCAGTCACGATGTTCACACAGAATGCCTTTTGATCGAGTATGTTCTGTAGAGAATCCTTAGGAACCCCTGCCCTGGTACCTATCGACACACTCACCAACATAGGTGACGCGGCCACTGCAGAAAAAAAACTGAATGGAGCCAAATTCAATACCCCATCTTTTCCATAAGTGGAAATCCAACCTATAGGCCTGGGCACCACCAAGGATGTCAATAATTGATATCGATCCAATCCTTCCACTTCATCTGTATGGATGACTTTATGATCGCTTACATCTGATGGAGATCTTTTCAAGTAATCACCCTCCGGGGAGGCTCAAAATCTGACCTGGAACGATCTGATCCTCTCGGATCTTATTGACCTCTTTTAACCTGGAAACGCTAGTCCCATACAGGCGAGCAATCCGCCAAAGAGAGTCTCCATTTCGAACAATATGTGTTGATCTTTCTCTCCCAGGATTCTCCCTAAGAGATTGTACATATTTTGCATACTGATTCGGGAATATCGCAACATGAAAATGAGGAGGCCGACTCTCTCTGGTAGCTTCTAGTACACCAGTATCCTCAAGATATAACAAGGTGCTTTCCAACCAATTCCTACAAAGTGCAGAATTGCTTCTTCGGAAATCTATCGCCATACCAGTAGGATGAACCGAAAGAGATGAAGCATTTCTAGGTTGACCACTGATCGGACGAGTTAGACTCGTCACTACCAATTTCTCTCCACAGGAACGCTTATATTGTCCGCTAAGTCTTTCCACGAACATTTTGACTTCTGCTCTTCCATAGGGGAAGGAAACATCGTGTATAGTATAATCCGATCCATTGCCTATCCTCACCAAATAGCCAGCATCTACGAAACTGGCAACCTGTTGATCGTTCTCCAGAAAGGTGAAGTCATGATCTTTAGCAGTTTGATAAGCGCGATTTACGGAGGATTCCGAACCTCTCAAAGTTTGCCCTACTAGCTGTGACCCACTCAACACCAGGAGTGCAGAGGCTAGGAGGACCAGGTCCTTACCTTTTTTTATCAATGTTCCTCTCTGTCCCACAAGCCCATACAAACACCCTAGGAATTCATCAATATGTTTTTTCATGGATTCCAAAGATCTCCGACTCCAGTTACAGAATCAAAATTATTTTATTTGCGAATATTTCTCTGACACCGCAGTCCAATTCACGACATTCCAGAAAGCAGCCAAGTAGTCAGGTCTTCTATTTTGATAGTTTAAATAATAAGCGTGTTCCCACACATCAACACCTAAAATCGGAACACAGCCGCAGGAAAGCGGACTGTTCTGATTGGCAGTTGCCATTACTTGCAACTTGCCATTTGGATCCACAACCAGCCAGCTCCATCCCGATCCGAATTGAGTAGCTGCCGCACCAGAGAACATTTGCTTGAATTGATCGAACGATCCGAAAGAATCATTTAATAATCCACTCATTTCTTCAGTAGGAGAATTCGACCCACCTGGAGCCATGATCTCAAAAAATAATTTATGATTAACGAACCCCCCGCCATTATTTTGCACGGCTCCTCTGATATCTTCTGGAAGGGAACCCAAATCTATCAGTAATTGCTCCCCCGAATGACCATGTAGTTCCGAATGATGCTCGAGAGCGGCATTTAAATTGTTTGTATAAGCTTGGTGGTGCTTTCCATGATGTATCTCCATGGTTCTAGTGTCAATGTGAGGCTCTAAGGCGCCACTCGCATAACCCAACTCGGGCAATTGAAAAGGATATTCCATTCTATCTCCTATCTATTTGATGATCTTCTGCCTCTATCATGTCCAGTCTGTCCTTTAAACTCTACAAATAACAATAATATAATTCTGCCACAGCTCTAACCCCTTCTCAATTCTGCAAGATAATGTCCCTTTTTGTTGGACCAAACCACATCTACCCTTAGGCCTACATCCTGGGATATACACCCTAAGAGTTTTGGGTCTACGAATAGCTGCGGGAATACATCCCCAATCACACCATCAAACTCTAACTGGTAATGCAGTTCACCAGCGTAACCCTGACTCGTTAGGTAGTCCGGCTCACCAACAGTCCGTAGATCTGTAGAATCCATTAAGATGACTCCTGTCGAGGTGAGTAGGGACGCAGTCAGGCTGAGTAGTTTTTCCAGGCCTACTAGGGTCCCTGCTAGCATAGAACCGTTCATCAGTAGCAAGATCGTGTCATATTTCACATCGTTCTCTGAGAACTCTTCCAGTCGTCCTAGCCTGGCATCCGCGATCCCTCTTTCTCGCATTATACGAACTGCCCCAGGGAGCAACTCTAGGGCAGTAACGCTGTGACCTCTATTCTGAAGGACTAACCCATGTGAACCGACCCCTGCTCCAATGTCTAATACTCTCGGTCCACATCGCTCCAAAGCGAGCAATTCCCAATCCTCAAAAACATCCGCACTCCGAAAAAATGTCGAAGGAAACAACTCCTCCGGATCGTTGAAATCGTTGCGTACGATAACCGCGATATCTTCTCCGCAATCGTGATATCTCAATAAGGCTGATTCCAAAGGGCGCCACGAATCAGTCAGATATAGACTGTTAATTGGTTTTTCCTTTAAGGCTGACTATCTGTCCATCCAGGGTTTCCTTTCAAAATAATCGTCGGTTAATTCCTTAATTTTTCCGGAAAGCAATATCAAGGCGAGCAGATTTGGCAGAATAACTATACCCAGTGCGATATCTCCCATCGTCCAAGCAAGATTTAGAGCCACGTTCGCCCCTACAAAATGCATCGCTATGTACATCATCTTATAAGGCAAGATAGCTCTTGTTCCGAAAAGATAATTGGCACAGCGGTCACCGTAGTAACTCCAAGAAATAGCTGTAGAAATCCCAAAAAGAAATACCGATAAAATTACCACGTAGTGCCCCCAATCACCCAGCGGAGACAAGCCTTTCCTGAAAGCTTGCATGGTCAGAGGAGCGCCGCTTTCTACGGCCATGCCCCAAAGTGATGTCACAGCGACCCCATCAGCTCCAACGGCTTCACCAGTCTCAGTTAAAACTGAACCGGTAAAAACTCGAGTCATCCCCTCGTCAATGTAGAGTCTCTCTACCTTTACCTCATGCCAACCTATAAAGGTGTTCATGCCTTCCGCATACTGCCCTTCTTGAATGAGTATTTCTCCAGGATTTTGGACTGATGTGTAACCAATGTCTTGGTCTCCGGAAACCCAACTTACATCACCTTCACCTAGCGTGATTTCAGTCGGAATACGTTCGTCGTAAACTCCAGTAATGATGATCACCAAGGCCGTCATCGTAACAATGACAATCGTATCTATGAATGGCTCTAAAAGAGCTACAACACCTTCTGAAACAGGCTCTTCTGTCTTGGCGGCTGCGTGCGCGATCGGAGCTGAACCTTGGCCGGCTTCATTTGAAAAAAGACCCCTTTGACATCCATACATCATTGTAGTCAGGATGGCTCCAATGCCAGTTCCCGCAATTCCCGCAGTAGGGTTGAATGCTTCTGTGAAAATAGCTGCAAAAGCAGGACCTACAGCACCTAAATTCATCATGATTATTACCAGGGCTCCCAAGACATAAACAGCTGCCATAAATGG
>JAPKDG010000048.1 GCA_028822645.1 Longimicrobiales bacterium
AGACTTTTTAGGGCATTGTTTCATCAACCAGTTGGTTGATAATCAGCAAACAAGTTTTGTCCAACATTTGGAAAAGATGTTGAAAACCTTCAGTCCCACCATAGTAAGGATCTGGAACATCTAAAACCGATTTATCCGCTATGTCAAACTCTAGAAATAATTTAATAATTGCTTTGCCTCCATGCAGTACTTTCAACGCCTCAAGGTCCTGTTGGTTTTGTCGGTCCATAGCTAAAATATAATCGAAAATATGAAAATCTTCGGGTATGACCTGCCGAGCATTGCTATCTAGTGTGATGCCGTTTCTCCTGGCTACCGATATAGATCGGCCATCGGCCGATCTACCGGTATGCCAATCCCCGGTACCGGCAGAGTCTATATATACATTAGCGTTCATGTGTGTTTCGGTCAGGCGGTGGCGTAGAATCGCCTCGGCCAATGGAGAGCGACAAATATTGCCTAGGCAGACGAAGAGGATAGACAGTGGACGATTGGGAATCACGACTACGGGTCCGGTTGTAAGGTGAGTCGAATTTTTAATTCTGAAGTATATGTCGTAGATTTATAAAATGAATCATAGCTTTACCCAATATTTTCATCAACAGTATCTATTAGAAGATATAGATAAGGAGTCAGACCCTGATTGCAGGGCAGTGTAATGACGAACCCAATTGAACAAATGACTTTTACTGATCTCGGTATATCCTCTGAGTTACGTGCAGCTATTAAATCCTTAGGATGGGATCATCCGAGCCCAATTCAGGTAGAGGCAATTCCAGCGGCATTCACAGGCAAAGATTTGGTCGGGATCGCACAAACCGGAACTGGAAAAACGGGTGCCTTTCTAATTCCTTCGATAGAGAAGCTCAAAGCAAAACAAGGCTTGCAAGCACTGGTGTTATGTCCAACAAGAGAGCTGGCTCAGCAGGTATGTGAAGACGCCTCCTCCTTATTGAAAAGATCTGGAAATCAGTCGGCAGGCAGGGCAGCGGCAATCTATGGTGGTGTGGGTTATGGCCCGCAGATTAAGGCTCTCGAAGACGGGGTTGAAATAATCGCCGCTACGCCAGGCAGGTTCATGGACCATCAAAGAAAAGGGCTAGTCAACCTTACTGGCTTGAGTACTCTGATATTTGACGAAGCCGATCGCATGCTAGATATGGGTTTTCGCCCACAGATCGAAGAAATCTTAAGAGGAGTGCATGGTAAGAGACAGACTATGCTTTTCTCTGCCACAATGCCTAACGGAGTGCATGATCTTGCTTCTCGGATCACCAAGGATCCCATTTGGATTGAAATTGCTAAATCTGGTACTAAAGCTGATGGGATCACTGAAGTGGTCTATTCAGTTAAGCCCAACATGAAAACATCTTTACTATTTCATTTGCTGGAGAACCCAGAATGGACTCAGGTTTTAGTTTTCACCCGGACTAAAGCTGGAGCAGGAACATTGCAGCAAGCCCTCTCTAACCATGGTGTTTCAACTGAAGCTTTGCACTCAAATCTTGCTATGGGTCAACGGACAAAGGCTTTGGAGAGATTCGCGAACAAGAATGTGAGGGTCCTGGTGGCTACAGATATTGCCCAAAGAGGCTTGGACGTTGATGGTATTTCCCATGTAGTCAATTATGATATACCTAGCGATCCAGAAGATTACACTCACCGAATTGGACGGACTGCTCGGGCTGGCATGGTTGGAACAGCTGTGACGTTCCTTTCTTCTAATGATCTTGGAGTCTTTAAGGGCTTGGTTTACCATTTGGGTAGAGACCTTACTAAAATACATCTTCCAGAATTTGATTATGTAGGCAGTTCTCTACCTACCAGTATCAAAAGTGCCAATAATAGTCGTTCAGCAGGGGGAATGGGATCAAAGAGCGCAGAAGAGCTTACAGCTGAAGAATTAAGAGACTTGCTTGGATATTAAAGCAGCACACGCATGCAACTCTGGAAGTAGGTCTAGGAGAATATTTACTAATGTCTGTTAAAGCTGCAGTAATGGTGGCACCTGGGGCGCCTATAGAGACTTGGTCGTTACCTGATCCTGAAATTCACGCTGGAGGCGTATTGCTGGAGACTATAGCCAGTGAGGTTTGCGGAACAGACGTTCATTTGTATAAGGGGAAATTAGCCGGAGTACCTTACCCTATAATACCAGGCCATGTGAGTGTAGGGAAAATTATTGAATCATTTAAAATCGATAAAGATGCAATAGGTAGGCCCATCGGCAAGGGTGACCTAGTGACCTTCTTGGATGTTCACGAGGTATGTGGGTCTTGTTACCACTGCCTGCTTAAGAACCAGCCCAATCGCTGTCCTAGTAGAAAAGTGTATGGCATTACTTACGGCGTTCAAGATGGCTTGTTTGGAGGTTGGGCGGAGCACATATATTTGCAACCTGGAGTTCATATTCTCAAGCTTCCTGAAGGTCTTACAGCGGAAGACGTTATTGGAGGAGGATGTGGATTGTTCACTGGATTTGCCGCTGTTGGCCGATCTGAACTGACAATGGGTGATACTGTGGTGATTCAAGGGTGTGGCCCGGTTGGTTTGTCAGCAGCAGCGTTCGCTAATCTTAGGGGAGCCGGTAGGGTTATTTTGATTGGAGAACCAAAGGACCGTCTGGCCTTGGGTGAAAAATTAGGTGCCGATGTGATTCTGGACCTGGGAGCGTTGGATCAAGAGTCTCTTTTTAAGGAAGTGAAATCCTTAACAGCAGGACGCGGTGCAGATGTGGTCATTGAAGCTTCAGGGAATCCTGTAGCCGTCTCACAGGGATTGGAGATGATACGGGATGGGGGAACATATATAGTAGCCGGACATTATACTGATGCTGGTGAGATTCAAGTGAATCCGCACTTAGATATCAACAAGAAACATGTAGCAATAAAGGGCCAATGGGGAACGGAATTTCACCATCTAGTAGGAGCACTTCAACTTTTGGCTAAACACAGCGAGCGACTCCCTTTTGCAAGCGTGATCGGTTCTAGGTATACCTTGGATACTGCGGGGGAAGCCCTGAAAAACGTGGAGAGCCTAAAGGACACTAAGGCTATAATTCAGCCCTGATAAAGCTTTGAGATTTCTATTCTTGGATCTTGCTAACGAAGACATCTCTAGCCAATTCACGGCTAACAGCAGTGGGGATTTCACTGCCCAACACTGTTACGGTTGTCATTTGATCGAAAGAGTTTCTTTTCATAATTTTTACCAAGACTCCTGGGGTTAGTCCTGATTCCTCCAGGTATTGAAGTCTGACGGGGTCCTCATCCTGCACTTCCTCGATTCGTATCAGGTCATTGGGCTCAACATCAAGGAGCGTGAGGAAGTGGGCCTTGGGGATGTCTCCGGATGCGGTTGGGATGGGAGCTCCGTGAGGATCGTGGGTAGGGTTGTTTAAAACTCTTGCCATCCGAGAGATCAGTTTATTTGAAACAGTGTGTTCCAATAGTTCTGCTTCTTGGTGCACTTCTGTCCAGGTGTATCCTAACTGTTCTTGTAGGTAGGTCTCTAATATACGATGCCTTCTAATTACTCTGAGTGCTTCTGCGGAGCCATTTTCAGTGAGTTGTACGCCCTTATAGGGAATGTGTTCAACATACCCCAAGTTGGCCAGACGTTTGATCATGCCGGTGATAGATGCAGGCTGTACACCTATGGCTTGGGCAAGTGCACTTGTCGAAGCCGTGCCACCTCTTTCTGTGATAGTGTAGATCCCCTTTAGGTAATCTTCTACTGAAGGGGACAACTGAATCTTTACGTTATTATCCATACGTTAAGATGGATCTTGAAACGCTACCTGGAAAGGGTTATATCACCAACTGTATGAGTCTTCATATGTAATGTTGACAAAACTCTTTTAGGCAATATCATCCCATTATGTCTTATGAAAAAATAACAGACGGTATTCGAATTTCTGTTCGACCAGATTTTTCAGTCCTACATTCGAATCCCAGACAAAATAAATTTGTTTTCACCTATTCAGTAGAAATGGAAAACCAAAGTGATGAAAGTGTTCAATTGTTATTCCGTCACTGGTTGATACATGATTCAGATGGTGAGGACTCGGAGGTCGATGGTGAAGGAGTTGTGGGGGAACAGCCCACACTTGATCCTGGGTACTCTCATCAATATCAAAGTTTTTGTGTTCTGAGTTCTCCTGCCGGGTTTATGGAAGGTTATTATACTTTTGTTGACTCAGAGGGTCGAGAATTCAAGGTGGCGGTCCCACGATTCGATCTGACAGCTCCTTGGGGTGGCAATGGTGTGAGTTTTTCGGGTGCTTTGAATTGAGCCTAACCTTTTGAAGGATCTGATTTAAACAAAATATAGGCTGACAGCCTAACTCTTGGCCTTTCCACAGATCCAGTTATCTTTGGTGGCCCTGATATCCAGGGGAGTTCCTACCTGCATCGGGAGGTTTTGTGTCTGATTCTGTCGCTGTCGACGCCAAGCGAATTCTTTTACGCTATGGTGCTCCTATTAATATTTTAGATGAAGTTCCAGACGAAGATCGTATAGCTCTTGCTCGGGAAATAACGAAAACAGACCTGGTAAAGAGAGAGAAAATTCTTACAAAGTTGTTAACAGAGGGCGGTTACCTGACCCCTTGAGACCCCTTGCCCCCTACTCTCCAGTTGCCAATCTGTGCGTTGTGTTTTATACAGGCACTATTGTCACGGTTCGTTTTTGATCTAGGTATAATTGTACCTGGGTAGCCACCCGTCCAACCTCGGCATGAGCCCACCACTCTAATTGTGCTAGTTCTCCATCAATATAGATCTGTTCGATCTCAACTCCTGAAAGGTTGGGTTTAAATATGAGATTTAGTGGCACTCGTCCTCTGTTCTGCTCTATTACAAAAGTATGTTGTCCGTCTTCTTCCAAATAGGCGAAGTCAACTGCATCTAAGCCCATTCGTAGATCTCTAAATCTGAAGTAGTTTAAATTGTTAGGGATATTGGGTTCTAATGTGAGCTGTCCAGATGATGCGTCGGGCAGTGTACCCATCATCCCAAGGAAGAAGGAACAGGCTATAAGCGAAGCCAAGATCAGCCGATCACTCAATTCTTTAGTATCAGAGTCTGAGTGTAGTGTGTTTAGTTGTTTGCAAAGGAGATAAAGTTGGTCAACATTAGGGTTACCCCCTTGCCGCGTAAGACCTAGTATCGCTGCAAGCTGATCTGGGGTGCTAGGAAGGGGAGGTATTTCAAACAGGGGACCTGTCTGTTCTCTTTCGAAGTTATCAAGGGAAGATTTCTCACCTTGAAAGATCAAAGAATCTTCTAAGTCTTGAGCTGCGCTAGTGTTCCGGCAGCCATGGTAAGCTCTGGCTAAAGCACGGGAACCTAGTTCTTTATAAATAACTGGGTGAGATCTATCTTTAGCCAGTTCGTTTTTCCACACTTCAATCGGGCCATTCAGCTCGTTCAAAATATAGTCATCGCCTGTCCATAAAACATAAGATCCACAGGCCCAGCCAAATGCTGGCTTATTGATTAAGGACTCTACCCCTGAGCGCGCAAGTAGGTGATTGCCCACCGTCAGCCATCCTAAGGTGACCTGTAGTACTTCTAGCTCAGTCAGTGTATTCGGTTTTAGCGTTAGTACATCTGACGAAGCTGCTAAGATGTTTTTAGATTGTTCAAAGCCAGTGTTTAGCTGAGTGACGTCTGTTTCTAGAGTGAGGAATGTTTTCATCAAAGTATCAGGTTGATTTAACTGTCAGCGTTTCATGATGGGATGGCTGTGCGATTAGAGCAACCTTCAAAGTCTGGATAAGTATGGTCATATGGTGCGCTGGAATGGTAGTGAGGATAGTTTTTTAAATGATTCACTATCTGGACCAACCTTATGTCTTAGTCTGGGAAAAGGTAGAAAGGCTGAGCGAACCTGAACTTGGTGTTACGAGGAGTAAAAATGGTATTTAATATTAAAGTCGGGTTTTTCGCAACCATCTTTTTCTTTTTGGTCAGTTCTGGAACTGCAGTATCTCAGTCCTATGATGTGATAATCCGAAATGGTCGAATAGTTGATGGGACTGGTAACCCATGGTTTAAGGGGGATATCGGCATCTCGGGCGATAAAATAGCCTACCTGGGAGATTTAGGAGATGCATCAGGAAAGCGAGAACTTGATGCTACGGGTCTCTATGTAACCCCTGGATTTATAGACACTCACTCTCACTCGGGTCCAGGATTAAGTTCACAATCTCTAAGTGCAGGTCGGCCGCTTTTGTCTCAAGGAATAACCACAGTTTTCATTAACCCGGATGGAGGGGGAGCAGTTGATCTGAAGAGTCAAAAAGAACAATTAATGGAACATGGTATCGGGGTAAATGTAATCCAGTTAGTGCCCCATGGGTCTATACGCAGATTGGTCATGGGAACAGAGAATAGGGGTCCGACTAGGCCTGAAATGTCAGAGATGCTGGATTTGGTCGAACGAGGTATGAAGGAGGGCGCCTTCGGATTATCTACAGGAACTTTCTATGTACCAGGGAGTTATTCCGAAGCTCCTGAAATAGTTGAAGTGGCCAAGGTTGTTGCAAAATATAATGGAATGTATGCCAGCCATATTCGGGATGAATCCAATTATACGGTTGGCTTGATATCAGCAGTAGAAGAAGTGATCGATGTGGCTAGAAAAGCGGACCTTCCGTCGATAGTCACTCATGTCAAAGCCCTAGGTCCACCAGTTTGGGGTTACAGTACTGCTATTGTTAGAAAAATTGAGGCAGCTAGAGAAGAAGGGCTGGAGATCTATGCCGATCAGTATCCCTACTTGGGCTCATCAACGGGGCTCTCTGCCGCTTTGCTTCCACGTTGGGCACAGTCAGGTGGGGCAGACTCACTTTTAAATAGGTTGGACCGTCCGGGGGTGAGAGAAGACATTAGGGCTGCGATGAGTGATAATTTGGTGCGCAGGGGAGGGGCCGATCGCATACAGTTCAGAAGAGTGGCGTTTGATGAATCGATAGAGGGGAAATTGCTTTCAGATGTGGCAGAAGAACGAGATGAGTCGGCACTGGAAGTTGCTCTTGATGTGATCCGCAAAGGAGGCGCGAGTATAATTTCATTCAACATGTTTAGGGATGACTTAGAAACCCTCATGATTCAGCCATGGACGATGACCTCTTCTGATGGCGGCTTGGTACCCTGGATGGAAGGAGTGCCTCACCCTAGGTCATATGGGGCTTTTCCTAGAAAAATTCGAAAATATGTTTTGGACGAACAATTAATGAGCCTTGGCCAGGCAGTCAAAAGTATGACTGGTTTGCCTGCACAGGTTTTTCGTATTGAAGACAGGGGTCTTCTCCGAGTAGGGTCGTATGCGGACATACTAGTTTTTGACTTGCCGAGAATAAATGATCCCGCAACTTTTACGAATCCTCATCAACTGGCCGAAGGCATGGTAGAAGTCTTCGTGGGTGGAGAAGCTGCCGTATCAGATGGCCAATTCACCGGGGTTATGGCTGGTAAAATTATAACTAGGAATTAAAGGGCTTCGGTATGGGACACATTCGCCAATTTATGAGACGTCACTACCTGCATTTTAATGCTAAAGAGACACGTATGGCTGCAGAAGCCTACTGTGATCATCTAGATCGGGGAGGACAAATGTTGGTGACCCTGGCTGGGGCCATGTCCACAGGAGAACTAGGGATCAGTCTTGCTCGGATGATAAGAGAAAAGAAAGTTCATGCCATTTCATGCACTGGGGCCAATCTCGAAGAGGACATTTTTAATTTGATGGCCCATGAGGAGTATGAGGTCATTGATAACTGGAGAGGGCTTAGCTCGGAACAAGAAGAACGATTGTACGACAGAGGGATGAACCGCGTGACGGATACTTGCATCCCTGAAAATGTAATGAGGCATTTAGAAGGCGTACTGGTAGATGCCTGGCAAAGCGCATGCGATTCAGGGGAAAGAAAATTTCCCTCGGAATTTCTCTTCCAAGCGTTGCGGACACCAGGGATGGTTGATGGGTTCCAAATAAATCCTGAGGATTCTTGGGTATTGGCAGCTATGGAGGCAGAAATCCCTGTTTACACACCGGGATGGGAAGATTCTACTATGGGTAATATTTTTGTTGCTAACGTTGTTAAGGGACGGGTGAATAGTCACTTGTGTGTAAAGTCTGGGACCGAACAGTTTCAACATTTGTTGGAGTGGTATGTTGAACGCACGACCGAGAATGACCCCTTTTTTTCTTTGGGCTTGTTTCAGATTGGCGGTGGCATAGCTGGAGATTTTGCTATTTGTGCTGCACCTTGTATTCTTCAGGATCTTAAAGAGCACGTTCCTACATGGGGCTACTTCGCTCAGATTACTGATGCGGTTTCTTCATATGGGGGTTATTCTGGAGCTGTGCCAGAGGAGAAAATTACTTGGGGAAAAATTACCAGAACTACCCCTTGTTTTTCGATTAATTCGGATGCGTCCATAGTAGCACCCTTGGTTTTCAGCTATATCCTGGACGACTAATACTAGCCGCCTGCCTTCCTTCTGCCCTGCGATCTTACGAGTTTTCACGTGACCTTTTGAAAGTGTGTTCTTTCAGGTAGGAAAAGGTTTTCTTCTTGGGAAAGGTGTTTGGTCAATAATATGAAAATAACTAACATTGCGATCATAGCGCATGTCGATCATGGCAAGACTACTCTAGTAGATCAAATGCTTAGGCAAACAGGCGTATTCAGAGAAAATGAGAAGGTACAAGATAGGGTTTTAGATTCAAATCCCCTGGAGAAAGAAAGGGGGATTACCATTCTTGCTAAGAACACATCAGTTCGTTGGAAGGGTGCGAAAATAAACGTTGTAGATACACCGGGACACGCTGATTTTGGTGGAGAAGTGGAGCGCATTCTTGGAATGGTTGATGGGGTTTTATTGCTTGTAGATGCAGCGGAGGGCCCGATGCCTCAAACGCGGTTTGTAACCAGGAAGGCATTGGATTTAGGCCTCCAGCCGATAGTCCTTATTAATAAACTTGACCGATCGGATGCACGGCCTAGTGCAGTTCACGACGAAGTTCTAGAGTTATTTTTAGATCTCGATGCTTCAGAATCTCAGCTAGACTCTCCATTTATTTACGGCATCGGCCGAGATGGTTGGGTATCTACTGATCCAACAGTGGTTGGAGATGATTTGAGTTTGCTCTTCGATATTATTACAGAGTCTATCCCTCACCCCAATGTAGATCCAGAAGGCTCGTTCCAGATGTTAGTTTCGACATTGGATCATTCCAACTATGTAGGTCGTATAGGGATTGGAAGGATAGAGCGTGGCGTCATAGCCGTAGGCGATCGAGTTCATCTCCTTCCCCTTGGGGAACCTGGGATCGTATCGTTGGATGAGGGCACCAAGGCGAAAGTTACCAAAATCTATGGATTTGAAGGGTTACAGAAGATAGAGATTGAGCATGCTTCTGCTGGTGATATTATTGGTATTGCAGGTATTGATGGTGTAGAAATTGGGAAGACCATTTCGGACGTCCAGAATGGAGAGCGGCTGAAGGGAATAGCGGTTGAGGAGCCGACCCTTTCAGTGGAATTCATGGTTAATAATTCTCCTTTTGCTGGAAAATCTGGACGATTTATTACCACAAGACAGATACGAGAAAGATTACTAACAGAACTTGAGAGGAACGTAGCCCTGAGGGTGCAAGAAGATGGAGCTCCAGACACTTTTACTGTTTCTGGAAGAGGTGAATTGCACCTATCTATTCTAATGGAGACTATGCGCAGAGAGGGCTATGAGTTCCAGGTGTCAAGGCCCAAGGTGATTAAAAAACGTAGCCCAGAGGGCATGTTGGAACCCTTCGAAGAAGTCGCCATTGAGATTCCAGAAGCCTATGTCGGTGCTGTGATGGAGAAAATGGGTCCTCGCAAAGGGGAAATGATCGAGATGAGAAATACTGATTCCGGATCTGTCCACATCCGATTCAAAGTTCCGACTAGGGGACTCTTCGGCTACAGGTCAGAATTTTTAACTGATACAAGAGGTGAGGGTATTTTGCATCACAGATTTTTAGAGTATGGCCTCCACGCGGGAGACCTGGTAGGGAGAAAAAAGGGCGTGTTAGTCGCGGACAGGCAGGGCGTAGCTGTGGGATTTGCTCTTTTCAATTTACAAGAGAGGGCCAAGATGTTAGTTAGCCCCACAGATCCAGTATACGCTGGCATGATTGTAGGTGAAAATGCTAGACCAGGAGATATGGATGTTAACGTCTGCAAAGAGAAAAAATTGACCAATATGAGGACCACATCCTCTGATGAAAATATCAAGCTAGAGCCTCCGCGAGAGTTGACTTTGGAACTGGCATTAGAATTCATAGCCGAAGATGAGTTGATAGAAGTAGTGCCTGATGCGATTCGTTTGAGAAAGAGGCACTTGGATCCAATAATGAGGAAGAAAATGGCTAAAATAAATGCAGTTTCTTGATGCAGAAGCATTACAGGAGAGCTCTAGAATTTTCTGAATACCTTGAAACTGTTCAGAAGAATAGGGAATTGTGGCATCAAGTATATGAAAGAGCTAGGGTTCCAGAGCAGGCCCTGAAAGAACTGGAAAATAGTGTCAGAAACTGGCATTTCTTAGTGCTTTCAGAAGACTGGTGCAGCGATGCAGTCAATTTGGTTCCAGTGGTGGCCTGTTTAGCTAGTAGGGCCTCTAATTTGACCCTTCGGGTTCTGCCGAGAGACGAGAATTTAGATATTATGGATGCCCATTTAACTAATGGTAGAAGTCGGTCTATCCCGATAGTGGTCCTACTAGACGAGAATTTCATGGAAAAGGGATGGTGGGGCCCCAGACCCAAGCCCATACAAAAATGGTTTGTGGAGACAGGGATCAATATGACTTCAGAAGAACGTTCTATGCACACTCGGCGTTATTATGCTAAAGATAAAGGGGAAACTCTGATTAGTGAGCTTCTAGATCTGATGGGTTCCATTTCCTGAGAAAGGCTTGTCTGCAGGGGTCCTGTGTCATCTACTAGATAGATGATTAATTAGGAGGCGTAACGTTGAATCTCCTTAGGACTTTGGCAAGAACATTTAGATCTATAGCATCTGCAGTTCTTCCCATTCCGGATACCGTAGTCGCTTTCAGGATGGAGTTGTAGATGGCTTCTTCGGTACTTTCTACAACTCCTTGGAATAACGCGGACATTTGGTCATTAGAGATTTCCTTTAACTGCAGTACCGAGTGACCCCGTGGTCGCCGGACCTCGGTAGCTGTAGAAAAAGAAATTACGTAATCGCCACTTCCGTTACCAGCAAAGGAACCGGTTCTGCCTAGTCCTATTATTGCTCTTCTGGCGAGCCGTTCCAGTTTAAGCGGCGATAGTGGTGCATCAGTGGCCACTATAATCATTATAGATCCCTGGCCCTCGTCAGGACTGTCCCAGTCAAATATCTCCGAATCCTTGAGGGGACTGTTGTTTGGATGGAGGTTTTCCTTAAAGGAGTAGCGGCCCATCTCTTGGCCGACTGGAGCTCCGTTAATCGTTAGTATTCCACCGAAATTAGATTGTACAAGTACTCCTGTTGTGAATCCTCCTAAACTTTCAGGTAAGACTCTACTACTGGTTCCTATCCCACCTTTCCACCCAAAAGCCCTGGTGCCTCTTCCAGCGCCTATAGATCCTTCTACCACGGGCCCAGAGTGAGCAGTCGTTAAAGCTTGTCTAACATGCTCATTCTTGATAGGACGGCTCCTGATGTTGTTGAGGCTCCCATCATTGGTTTCACCTACTACAGCATTGAGTGATCTCACATTTTCCATTCCTGGCTGTTCAAGAAGCCATTCGACCATTGCGTCTGCGACCTGCCAAACACATAGTGTGCATGTCAATAGTATCGGTGTTTCGAGCTCGCCCAGCTCTCGTATCTGAGTGACCCCTATGAGTTTTCCATAGCCGTTCCCCACATGAACGGCAGCAGGGACTCGATCATGGTATATACTTCCGTTGTGGGGATAAATAGCAGTAACGCCAGTGTTGATGTCATCTCCATTTTTTAGGGTGACGTGGCTTACGAGGACACCGGCTACGTCTGTGATTGCATTCAGTGGTCCCGGAGAAAAAACACCTACTTCGATGCCAAGGTCTCTTGCTCTTGGACGCTGATCGTCCTGCCCTATGAGGTTTTGGGAGTATATGGCAGAAAACAAGACAATAGTCAGAAATATCTTACGCATGATCGATGCCATCCGGTAAAGTTTTTAGCGAATCGAGTCAATCAAGAGTAGACTCAGCAGGAAAGGTTGGTAAAGTAGTGACCATCGAAATATTTTTCTGGCAGACACTTCAGACATGTTAATTGCAGCTAAAACTGAGAGTATCAGAGTCACTACTCCCAGCGCTACTGCCCCCAAAAGGTATATTGCTCCAGTCATACCTATTAGAGTTGGCAATCCACTGACAATTAAGAGCGCTGCCGAGTGGTAGACCATGTGTCTCCCGATTTGTTTCCCCTGGGGATCAGTGGGGGGAGTCAGCAAGAATCCGACTCTGTTATAGTCCTCCCTGAGTAACCAACCGAGAGCGAGGACGTGGGGCAACTGCCACAGGAATGCGATACTGGAGATTAGCACGGATCCAAACTCGATACTTCCGGTAGCGGCGCTCCATCCTATCAATACAGGAAGGGCACCAGGTATTGCTCCGACTAAAGTCGCTAGATAGGATCTAGTTTTAAGAGGGGTATAAAGAAAAAGATATATCCCGGCTGATAGAGCCATGAGAAACGCAGGGAGTCTGCCCACCGTTAAGGTGAGATAAACCGTGCCCGCTAACAATAGAGTCACACCAAATAAAAGCGCTTCATGTGGCCTTAGATCTCCTGAAGGCAATGGGCGGGATTGGGTGCGGACCATCAATGCGTCCAGGTCTCGTTCCAAGTACTGATTAAGAGAAAGAGCACCTGCTGATCCCAATGCTATTCCGACCAATGTTTCTAATAAGGTTTGGTGTATTATGTTTCCTTGTACGGCAACATAATGGCTAGCTCCAGCTGTGAGCATGACATAGAGGGTAATGCCTGGCTTAGTAAGCTTATAGTAACTGGCTATTTTGGACTTCCAGGAACTTTGTTTACTATTTGATATGTTGGTTTCTTTCATAGTCACTACAGTAAGTTTATCCTACAGAATTCAACGTATCCCTCAAAGATCTTGCTAGTCCTGTAAAAGCTGGAACGTCGAACAAAGTGTAAGCAGAAGCTTCAGTTAGGCGTAGGGCCATTAATAAATCCAAAAAGCGACCTGGGTAATCACCCTCGAAGGCGACAACAAATTCTTGGTCATCCAAACCGTATGAATATGTAGTGTTTAACTTTACATCCGGCCATTTGTGTCCTACTCGGATATGTTCGTCCATCATGCGTTGTCGGTCTTCGTGGGACAGTTTGTACCATTCCCTTGTTTTGACCATTGGATATATAAATAGGTATTTCGAACCCTGAGGATTGATGGCAATACGGGCAGAATCCAGGGTTTCTTCCCCTCCATATTTGGCAATATACTCTTCTTCATAGCGGTTTAAATAAATTGATCGCTTAGTCATCGCAAAGTAAGAATATGGCAAGGATAGATACCCACCTAGCCTGCTATGATTTATAGCAGAGGCCAAGTCATGGAGTTGGTCTAGATCTTTACTGGCTTGCCAGAGGATGAAATCTGCATCCCCTCGTGTCCCAACCAAAGCATAAGAGTAGATCATCATCTCTCGGACTCTTGCAGCTATTGTAGCTTCGAACTCTTCTTTGTGACTGGTACGTTCATCAGCTGTGAGCCGCCTCCAACAGGGGTCGACTTTGAATACCGAAAAGCGGACGAACTCTCGATCTTTCATCCGCTCTTGGGAAGCCCGGATTTTAGACCAAGCGTCTTCATCCATGGCGGGACGTTTGGGGTAAGTGGTTCTAATACCCTTGGGAAGGTTCTGCTCTGATTCACTCATACTTAGTCTTGGCCCTTAAACGTGTACTTGTCAATTCCTATAGGTGGAGTGGAAGTTGTATAAGAGGAAATAGTGTGGCAAGTGCTGTTGGACTTTGTAATGGGGAAATAATTCCTGGTAATGCTACTGTGTAGGGAGAAAGATGGAAAAATTCATTTCTTTAGATAAAGCACTTATGGCATCAAGATGAGAAATACTGATGGACGGTTCCTGAAAGATAAGGTGTGGATAGCCAGTTTCTTTCTGTCTGCGATTTTACACGCTACATTTTTCTTTTTTTGGTGGGGAGAGGAGATGCCTTTCACCGCTGATCTAGTTCATCATGGTGCAACCTCTGTTGCCCTCAGTCCATCTAGCGTGATGCAGGTGGTCAGGATCCAGCCTGCAACGCAAAGTGCAGTGGTTAGGCCAGTGGTTCCCAGGATTGTCTTTGAAGGACCACCTGTTTTGGAAATAGAGGTGGCAGCTTCAATCGAAGTGTCATCGCTATTGTTGAATGATATCGGTGAGATCAAAGGAAGGCCGCTTGTGAGCACCCCTGACTTGGAGGGCCAAGACCTCGGAATTGGGTCGGCATTTACCACACCGCCATTACCCAGAGGAATAGTGATACCTCAATTTAATAAGGAATTGGATGTTGAAGAGATTGAGGTAGGAGTTTTTGTAGATAAAGAAGGTCGGGTTGTTGCAGATTCGACTCGGATAGTATCTCCCGTTAACAGTATTAGTTTTAGCAGTCAGTTGATTGAGCAGGCAGCGGAATGGATATTTGATCCAGCGACAAAAGCTGGCAAGGCGGTCAGCGGTTGGTTTTTTTATACTATTAAAATGTAGCTGTATACAGATGAACACTAAAAATATCTATTATATTATTACATTTTCAGGGACCGTCTAATGGATAAGCCTCCCATAGAGGTAAAGCTCGATCTACT
>JAPKDG010000049.1 GCA_028822645.1 Longimicrobiales bacterium
AGCGTCCCCTCCTTCAGCTAATAACCAGCTCGCACCTTCTTGGACACCCACCTCTTGAAGGAGTGTGGCCAAAGGGACTCCAGTCCATTCACTCGTGCTTGTTAAACCATCCATCTGCTGTGGGTCGATTTCTCGGGACGCCTCTTTGTTATATGCAGATCCACCATTTCCTGAGCATTCCACAAAGTATAAACGTGATACAGAAGGGAAGCGTTTCAGGTCATTTAGGGTGAATTTCATAGGCCGGTCAACCATACCATGAATCAATAATTCGTATTGATCGGGGTCTATGGCAGGTACGCCAGCATGATGACGTTCAAAGTGGAGATCGGCTGGAGTTATAATGCCTTTCAAGTTATGCAGGGGAGTCCTAGAGGAGCTTGAGTGTGATACATTGGGATTTCTCACAAGTCGCCGAGGTTGCTCTTCGGGAGCTCTTTGGCCCACTTCACTGGTTAGTCTCCCTAAGACTTTTGTAGGATCTTGAATTTCGGCTTCGTTGCCTTTATCCACGAAGGGGATGGCATCGGCACGTGTTTTAAGTAATCCTCCAGCGATTATTCCGCCAGATGTTCCCAGCATAGCTCTTCTGGTGAGTTTTCCCATAGTAATTTTCTCCAGTAGTTCACTAACAACCTAGAATTCAGTTTCTCACAACTTCCACCCAAAGGGGGGGGTCCCGCAAGGTCCAAGTTCCACTAGAAACCTCTGTGGAGTGTCCTTCAGTGTCTTGCACTATTGGTTTTCAAGCTAATTTTCGGGAAGCAACAGAGAGTGGCTTCTTAGTTTGAAGACCTGTCGACCAGATCTAACAGAATTTTTCCTACCTCATCATTCCTGTGGATGCCACTCAATTTCTCTGCTCCAGGTCCAATGGCGAAGAGGGGGACTAGAGCTGCTGTATGACTTGTAGTGGCGTATTCTAAAATTATATTTCTGTCTTCATCAGCTCTTAGAGTGATTCCTCCGGTTTCATGGTCTGAAGTAACCACGATCAGGGTTTCGGGATGCTGTTGGTAAAAAGAGAGCCCGACTGCAACAGCTTCATTGAACTCGAGCATTTCAGCAGTCAATACCTCACGGTCAAGGTTTCGGTGAGCGTACGTATCAGACCCCTCATTTTCTACGAGAAGAAAAAAACCTTTCGGATAACGCTGAAGAATATCAATTCCAGCTTTTGTCATTTCAGCTAAGTTTGGTGATCGTCCTCGGCTAGCCATAGCCATTTCACCAGGAGAGAACAGTCCTAGAATGTTACTAATAGTCGAGTCTTGAGAATGAAGTTTAAGGTCTGCGGAAGTTTCTACATACTTGTAACGCTCCTGGATGATAGGTATCAGGCCTAGTGAATCCTGCGCGTCTATTATCTGGATCATTCTTGATCCACCGCCTAACAGGACATGAACAGGCAAGTTGATCATTTGTTTGAAAATTTCTAGCCTTTGTGTTCTGCTAGTGACATGTGTAGCAAATGAGGCTGGTGTCGCGTCTGTGATGGTTGTGGTAGTGATAAGACCCGTTCCCCAACCTTGTCGGTGGGCCAACTCTAGAACCGATTCTCGTGGCAGGCTATCTGGACCAACTCCAACCGCTCCCATCACGCTACGGACTCCGGTAGCTAATGCGGTTGCTGTAGGAGCACTGCCGCTGACTTCGTGATTTGAACCCCGAGTATCTACTAAACCCGTAACGGGCATCTGACGAACTGCCAAGTTCTCATTGGCAAAATGGGCTAAGGTCCATTGCTCTAGACCAGCTCCGTCAGCGATAAACAGGATGACATTGACTGGTTCATTAGTTCTGTTTTCTTGGGAACAGCTCGACAATATTAGTGCTGTTGGAAGTATGTACAATAAAGTTCGAAGCTGGTTCATCAATATGGCTCGTCTTAGTGTTTCTCTTGTTAAACAGTATTGATAGAACTAAAGATACACCTAATAGTGAATAAATCTAAGTTCATTTTTCTGGAGTTATAAATATAGTGTCAATTTATTTTGGGAGTGGCCAGTGAATTTCAAATTTCGGTTTTGGGTATACACCTTTATGTTTTTATTCAGTTTCTCGGGGTGTTTTCAGGATGGCTCTGAGGGTTTTATGCCCGACTCTCCTCGGGTACACGTTACTTCTGAAAAACAAGACAGCCAGACCCAGGCACTTCTGCAGGCTGTAAGCGTTGTTGACAAAGACACAGTCTGGGTCAGTGGACATGAAGGAACATATATGTTGACCCTTGATGGAGGATTGAATTGGGTGGCTCGTACCTTGACTGGAGGAGAGACGTTAGAGTTTCGAGACGTTGAAGCTTTTAATGCACGAACGGCCTATCTCTTAAGTTCAGGAACTGGGAATTTGTCCAGGATCTACAGGACTGATGATGGTGGAAGCTCATGGAGGCTTCAATTTAATATGGATTACCCCGAAGGTTTTTTGGATTGCATGGCATTTTGGGATGAAAATGTAGGGATTGCTTATGGAGACGCTGTTGAAGGGGAGCTTTTCATACTAAGAACTGAAGACGGCGGTGAATCATGGACTCGTATGGGTACTTCTTCTCTACCCAAAGCCCAGGTCGGAGAAGGTGGTTTTGCGGCTAGTGGAACTTGTGCGGCTACTGAAGGTGATTTTAGGGGTTGGGTGGCTACAGGGAATGGTGAAGATGCTAGGGTTTTATATACCGAGGATCGAGGACAGACCTGGCAAGCTACAGTAACCCCAGTTGTTGGAGGACCTTCGGCTGGGCTGACAACAATCGCTGTGTTGAACGACGGAGAGATGCTCGCAATGGGTGGACTCATTGGCAATGATACGTTACGGACAAATAATGTGGCCCGATCCTTGGATTACGGGAAAACATGGGATCTGGCAGGAATGCCTGAAATGTTAGGTCCAATCTATGGTTCTTCCAGGGTTCCCGGTATGCCGACTCAAACTGTTTTTGCGGTTGGGCCAGATGGTGGAGATGTTTCACTTGATGGAGGCAACAGCTGGATCCCAGTTACCAGAGAGACTTATTGGGCTGTTGGTTTTGCTGCGCCTCAAGCTGGATGGTTAGTTGGGCCCGACGGACGTATAACAAGATTCTCATTGAGAGATGACCGGTGAAGGAGTGACTATAATCTCAGCAGTGAAATTCGCAGACATAATGGTTATCTTTTACTAGTCGAGCTAAATACTTTCTGGAGGCTAACATGCTGATCGGTAAGTCTAAAAATATTCCGTCGTCCGAGATAACTCCTGAAAAAATGTACGTAAATCGCCGCGAGTTCATTGGCAAGAGCGCAGCTATTGGGGCAGGCGCATCTCTGGGATGGAGGGATTTTGACTTTGGGGATTTGGCAGAACGTAGACACTTTCAGAAAGACTGGAGCAAGGTGCGCTCTGAACTCGATGAGGAATTGACGCCGTTTGGTGATGTCACTTCATATAATAATTTTTATGAATTTGGAACAGGAAAGTCTGATCCCGCCAGGAACTCTCATAGTTTAAAACCTAGACCTTGGACTATTGAAGTAGGTGGTCTCTGTGACAACCCAGGCACCTATGACTTGGCAGATTTCATTAAACCTGGAAAGGTAGAAGATAGGGTTTACCGAATGCGGTGTGTTGAGGCCTGGTCAATGGTGATTCCCTGGCAAGGGTTTTCCTTGAAGGATGTAATCGATAGAGCTAAACCTTCTGGAAGTGCACGTTTTGTGGAGTTCCAGACTCTCAATGATGTTGAGCAAATGCCTGGGCAAAGGTATAGCGTACTGCGGTGGCCTTATATCGAAGGTCTGCGTTTGGACGAAGCTCAACATCCTCTAGCTATGCTTGTAACAGGGGTATATGGTACAGCTCTTCCCAATCAAAATGGTGCTCCAATTAGATTGATAGTGCCCTGGAAATATGGATTCAAGGGAATCAAGTCGATCGTTAGTATGCGCTTTTTAGAACAGATGCCCACGAATACCTGGAAACGGTCCGCCTCTCAGGAGTATGGGTTCTACGCAAATGTTAATCCCGACGTGCCTCACCCTCGGTGGAGTCAGGCTCGTGAGAGACGTATAGGGGAATTTCGAAGAAGGCCAACTCTGATGTTCAATGGATATGCTGACGAAGTCGCAAGCCTGTACTCGGGTATGGATCTTCGAATTCATTACTGATTAGTTGGTGACCAACTCGACTTTTGGATTGCAATCAAAGAAAAGATTGCGTTTGATTTTTCTCAGGCTTTTCATCTGGTTTGTAGGAGTGGCTCCAGCAGTATGGCTAGTGTGGAGATTGCTGACTGACCAGCTAGGTGCAAATCCAATAGAAGAAGTCTTACATCGCTTGGGTGATGTTTCCCTTGTTTTCTTGTTGGTGACACTGTCGGTAACCCCTTTGAGGGGAATAACAGGATGGAATGAGGTGATCAAGATCCGTCGTCCCTTAGGTTTATTCGGATTTTTCTATCTAACAATGCACTTTTTAACCTACGCCGTGTTGGACCAGACCTTAGATTTTGAATTTATCATAGAAGATGTGTTGGAGAGGCCATACATCACTATTGGCTTCACAGCTTGGGTACTCTTGATTCCATTGGCGGTCACCTCCACTAAGGGATGGATTCGTCGGTTGGGTAAGCGCTGGAAGAAACTTCACAGGCTGGCTTATCTGGCAACGACACTTGGGGTGGCACATTTCTATTGGCAAGTAAAAGCGGATACATATTGGCCTACATTGGCAGTTTTGTTGATTGTAGGCTTGATGGTTTATCGCATACGAGGGAATCGTGGCAGGTCTTGGCCACAGGTTCTTCAATCCAGAAAACATTAGTTGTTGGCAGAAATGTTATTCGAACGCTATCGCGAGGTAATACCTGATTGGAATGCTTTTCAGGAGTCAATCCAAACTAGGGATCCCACCACTATAAGAGTTAGAACAGGTAGGATATCCTCTCCGGATTTGATAGCCCGACTAGTAAACCAAGGGTTTTTGGTGGAAGAAATAGAGGGGGTTCCCAGTTTCATCAGGGTACTTGATGGACCCTTTAATGTGGCAGATACGATAGAACATTGGTTGGGTCTTTTTTATGTTCAGCAGGTATCTACAGGATTGGCGGCTCTCGCTTTGCAACCCAATCCAGGAGAGCACATTCTGGATCTTTGTGCCGCACCAGGAGGGAAAACTACTCAAATTGCAGATTTGATGCAGGGCCGTGGTTGCTTGGTTGCAGTCGATCGCAATGAGGGTAGACTACAAGCGTTGTTGGGTAATCTTTATCGCTTGGCCCACACTAATGTGATGGTGGTCTCTGGGGATGGATTGAGACTGCCCGAGACAGTTGTTTTTGACAGAGTATTAGTGGATGCACCCTGTTCTGCGGAAGGCACCCTACGACGTAAAAGCACTCGGCGAGTAAAGGAGTCGGTAAAATTCCGTAATTCAGTCCCTAGACGTCAGGAGGCATTGCTTAGAAAAGCAATTGCTCTGACACGCCCTGGGGGAGTTGTGGTTTATTCGACTTGTACTTTTGCTCCTGAAGAAAATGAAGAAGTCATCGATGCTGTTTTGAAAGATGGGCCTGTGTATTTGGAAAAAATTGACCTGCAGGTCCCACACGATTCTGGTTTGACTTCATTTGAAGGAAAATCTTTTGACCCAAGCTTAGAGAAAACTTGTAGGATTTATCCTCACCACCTTAATTCTGGTGGATTTTTTATGGCCCGTCTGCGTCATCGAGGCACTGGAACGCGGACGTCTGAGTCTAAAGGCTTAGTCTGGGACAGTGCCTCTGTCCTATTCCCTGGAGAGAAGAAGCCTCTTGATCATGCTACTGAAGTGACCAAAAACGGTATTGAGAGAATGCGAACGCATGTCAGTGCTGGAATTGATTTAGATTCTGATTTTCAGTGGTTGTTAAGAGGCAAAGATTTGTGGCTTCATAATTGCTGTGATTGGCCTTCTAGTGATTGGTTTGAAGGTGATAAGTGCAGAGTGCTTTCTGTTGGCTTAAGAGCTATGTCTCCAGTTTTTCGTGATGAAATGAGACCTACTAATGATGTGTTGCGATTCTTGGAAAATTATGTTTCCTCAGTTTCGTATCGTCCCGATGCAATAGAGTGGAATAAGCTTCTGGAAAGGGAAAATATTCCAGTTTCGATTAGTGATTCTGGCTTCATTGCTTTAAAGTGGAAAGGTCATGTTTTGGGACGAGGGCTAGTTCATAAGGGAACCCTCAGAGCTGAAATTCCTGGAGTACGAGGCCGTTGGCTAAAGAAAGTTTTTGCGATCAGTGAATCTTCTGAGACAGGTAACTCAGATTAACATCTAGAATGGGAAAATTGATTTAGTAATGTCTGACCACTCGAGGATAACACGGAAGAAAAATCAGCCAGGTATCTTTCTGGACCTTCATGGTGTCAGACATCATGAAGTTGACCTGATGGTCGAAAATTTCGTATATCGTTATCAGGAAGAGTGCCCACTAACCATTATTTGCGGAAATAGTCTACGCATGACCGCATTAGTGGAAAAGGTTCTTGAGAGAATAGATTGTAGTGAGGTCGGAGCAGAACGATACGGGGTGATAGTAGTGCGGAAAGTTTGATTCAAAGGTTGGATGTTAGGGCCTGAGGACGAAATAGCCTCTCAGACCCTAACTGAATCTTCTTAGCGGTTATCTTCTGTGACTGGTCTACCTTTTATAGTTGGGTAGTCGATACCGAGCTGTTCGAGGTAGGTATCGAACTTACTAGCATCGTAATAGTAAGGTCTCATTTGTGGTCGCCACTCTTGCATGATTTTCTCGTTCAGGAAAATCGCAGGTTTATCGTCAGGAGTAATAAATGGGATGTACTCTTGTTCTGGAGTTTGAACGTCATTGAAATAATCCCAAGCTGCGTCGACGGTTTTTCCGTCCAGGAAAAGGTCGAGTAACGTCAAGGCTTGGGCTTTAGCTCCAGCAAGGCTTCCCTTATGGGCGACGGGAGTGGCCATAGCGATTCCATTAGCCCAGTTATGTCCTGGGCCACCAGGCATATTAGCTGGGAATCGCATAGTTACTGTAGGCATATTCCAAGAAACATCTCCGATGTCGTCTGAGCCACCACCGAGGGATCGGGAAAGGTCAACAGGTCCACGAAGCTCACCGATTTCAGTAGGCAGGCCGGTGACGGGTTGTCCGAGTTCTTTTTGAAACTCTGTGGCCATGAGGATGTCATCATCCGACCACTCTGGCAGTCCAACCCTTTGGATATTGGCGTAGGTAGCTTCGGCCACTGGTTTGCTCATGTGTTGACTCCAAGCCGACCCGACCGTCTGGATGGTGTCGATCACCGTACCTGTCATCAAAGTTGCACCCTCAGCCATGAGGTTGGCAGCGTCGTAAAGTTCTTTAGTGCGCTGATAATCGACTTCTCTGAAATAAAACCAGATGGTCGCGGTTTGAGGAACTACGTTAGGTTGGTCGCCTCCTTCAACGATGATGTAGTGTGACCGTTGTGGGGGACGCATGTGTTCACGTCTGAATTCCCATCCATTCGCCATCAGCATGACCGCATCGAGAGCAGAGCGGCCTCTCCAAGGTGATCCTGCCGAGTGCGCAGTCTCTCCTGTGAAGCGATACTGGACTGACATGAGTGCGTTTCCACCTGCTTGCCCCCATGCCATCCCGAAGTTGCTACTTACATGGGTAAAGAGGTTGACATCGACGCCGTCAAAAACTCCATCTCGTACGAAGAATGCTTTGCCAACCACGAGTTCTTCTGCGATCCCAGGCCAGATAAGGAGGGTACCGTCGATATTTTCTCGTTCCATGAGTTCTTTTACGGAAAGAGCAGCTGCGATGTTAACGGCTTGTCCTGAGTTGTGTCCTTCACCGTGACCGGGTGCCATCGAAAGGATAGGGTCTCGATAGGCGACTCCAGGTTTTTGGTTCGACTGAGGAATCCCGTCAACATCAGATCCAAGAGCGATTACCGGTTTACCTGTACCGTTTGACCAACGTGCAGTCCAGGCGCTGGGCATTCCTGCGACTCCCAGTTCGATCTCGAAACCGTTTTCTTCGAGAATTCCGGTAAGATATTTCTGAGTCTCAAACTCTTGCATGCCTAATTCGCCGAAGCTGAAGAGTTGGTCGACGATCTCTTGAACTTGCTTGGCTCGACCTTGTACGAGGGTCAGAGCTTCGCTCTTGAGGTTCTCTAAACGAGGATCAGCGTTTTGTGCTTCTGCTGATCCCGGCATCGTCGCTGAAAAAACTGTTGCTACGACGAAAATCCGCATGAGAAATGACTGCATCTGGTAGCCTCCTTAAAGCTAGATTGGGATCGACCGTTTTTGTATCGGCCGACCCCCAATCTGAAAGATTACTTGGTTGGTTAGCGGTTATCTTCTGTGACTGGTCTACCTTTTATAGTTGGGTAGTCGATACCGAGCTGTTCGAGGTAGGTATCGAACTTACTAGCATCGTAATAGTAAGGTCTCATTTGTGGTCGCCACTCTTGCATGATTTTCTCGTTCAGGAAAATCGCAGGTTTATCGTCAGGAGTAATAAATGGGATGTACTCTTGTTCTGGAGTTTGAACGTCATTGAAATAATCCCAAGCTGCGTCGACGGTTTTTCCGTCCAGGAAAAGGTCGAGTAACGTCAAGGCTTGGGCTTTAGCTCCAGCAAGGCTTCCCTTATGGGCGACGGGAGTGGCCATAGCGATTCCATTAGCCCAGTTATGTCCTGGGCCACCAGGCATATTAGCTGGGAATCGCATAGTTACTGTAGGCATATTCCAAGAAACATCTCCGATGTCGTCTGAGCCACCACCGAGGGATCGGGAAAGGTCAACAGGTCCACGAAGCTCACCGATTTCAGTAGGCAGGCCGGTGACGGGTTGTCCGAGTTCTTTTTGAAACTCTGTGGCCATGAGGATGTCATCATCCGACCACTCTGGCAGTCCAACCCTTTGGATATTGGCGTAGGTAGCTTCGGCCACTGGTTTGCTCATGTGTTGACTCCAAGCCGACCCGACCGTCTGGATGGTGTCGATCACCGTACCTGTCATCAAAGTTGCACCCTCAGCCATGAGGTTGGCAGCGTCGTAAAGTTCTTTAGTGCGCTGATAATCGACTTCTCTGAAATAAAACCAGATGGTCGCGGTTTGAGGAACTACGTTAGGTTGGTCGCCTCCTTCAACGATGATGTAGTGTGACCGTTGTGGGGGACGCATGTGTTCACGTCTGAATTCCCATCCATTCGCCATCAGCATGACCGCATCGAGAGCAGAGCGGCCTCTCCAAGGTGATCCTGCCGAGTGCGCAGTCTCTCCTGTGAAGCGATACTGGACTGACATGAGTGCGTTTCCACCTGCTTGCCCCCATGCCATCCCGAAGTTGCTACTTACATGGGTAAAGAGGTTGACATCGACGCCGTCAAAAACTCCATCTCGTACGAAGAATGCTTTGCCAACCACGAGTTCTTCTGCGATCCCAGGCCAGATAAGGAGGGTACCGTCGATATTTTCTCGTTCCATGAGTTCTTTTACGGAAAGAGCAGCTGCGATGTTAACGGCTTGTCCTGAGTTGTGTCCTTCACCGTGACCGGGTGCCATCGAAAGGATAGGGTCTCGATAGGCGACTCCAGGTTTTTGGTTCGACTGAGGAATCCCGTCAACATCAGATCCAAGAGCGATTACCGGTTTACCTGTACCGTTTGACCAACGTGCAGTCCAGGCGCTGGGCATTCCTGCGACTCCCAGTTCGATCTCGAAACCGTTTTCTTCGAGAATTCCGGTAAGATATTTCTGAGTCTCAAACTCTTGCATGCCTAATTCGCCGAAGCTGAAGAGTTGGTCGACGATCTCTTGAACTTGCTTGGCTCGACCTTGTACGAGGGTCAGAGCTTCGCTCTTGAGGTTCTCTAAACGAGGATCAGCGTTTTGTGCTTCTGCTGATCCCGGCATCGTCGCTGAAAAAACTGTTGCTACGACGAAAATCCGCATGAGAAATGACTGCATCTGGTAGCCTCCTTAATAAGGGCAGTAAATCTATTTGTTTCCAATAATTAAATTGTTTGTCGCATAACGATGCGATCAGTTTTACAGTAGGGCAACTAAAGTCCTAACTGTGATTAGCTACTCAAGATGCACTTGATCAAGCGAGTTGTCGAGAATGCCTATTAGCATCAAGATGTTTTTTAGTGCATGTTGGTAGTGATTTGTGTCGCAGGTAAGTCGAAATCAGTGTCTTGTCCGATCAGGAGATCCGCTAATGGTTCGCAAAGAAATAAAGGTAGTTGTTGTAACGATGTCCCTAGTCTTCCTGCACATGCTTGGATCAAATTCCGTACTGGAAGCATCTGGAGTACAGCAAGGCGGAAGCGCTGACGGCCTTCCTTCGATCGATGAAGTGACGGAAGGGATGCAAAAAATAGACGGTTTTCTACCTCTATATTGGGATGAAGATGAAGGCGATCTGTGGATGGAGATACCCGAGCTGAATCGGGAAATGATTCACTACGTGGGTTATGGAGCTGGTCTTGGCTCTAACGACCTGGGTATAGATAGAGGTGCTTTGCGAGGATCAAGGGTCGTCAAGTTTGAAAAAGTGGGGCGAAAAATTTTGATGGTCCAGCCCAACTATCAATTTCGTGCGATCACGGACAACCTAAGCGAGGTAAAGGCTGTCGAGGATGCTTTTGCTCGTTCCGTGCTTTGGGGCTTCACGGCTGAAGGACAAACAGGAGGAAGAATACTCGTGAATGCTACTGAATTCCTGCTAAGAGATGCGATAAATACGGCTCAGCGCATGCAGCCAGGAACTTATCGATTGGATGATAGTAGGAGCTCAATATACATGGGAATGACCAACTCATTTCCGACCAACACAGAAATGGAAGCGGAGTTGACATTTGTACAACAAGCTGGCAGCGGAGGTGGAGGAAGAGGATTCGGTGGTGGCAATCCTAATTTTGAAGGTGTCGGCAGTGTCGCGGCGACGGGAGAAGCAGCAAGTATTCGCCTTCACCATTCCTTTGTTCAATTGCCTGATGATGATTATGTCCCCCGGGCTTTTGATCCTCAGGCGGGGTATGGAGCAGCAACTTATCAAGACTACGCCGCGCCATTGGGAGCACCAATGACTCAGCGTTTTATTAGACGCCATCGTTTAGAGAAAAAGAATCCGACGGATAGAATGAGCGAAGCAGTAGATCCGATAATTTATTATTTAGATCCTGGAACTCCTGAACCGATTCGATCTGCTCTTCTGGACGGTGCCAGATGGTGGAATCAGGCCTTTGAAGCAGCTGGATACATTGATGCATTTCAAGTGGTTATGCGACCTGACAGTATCAGTTCTCTAGACGCTCGTTACAATGTTATCAACTGGGTTCATAGATCTACTAGGGGATGGAGTACGGGAGGGTCGGTGACGGATCCACGTACTGGTGAAATCATCAAGGGCGTAGTCACTCTTGGGTCTCTTAGGATCCGTCAGGATTATATGATCGCTGAGGGATTGTTGTCACCCTACGAAAATGGAGATGAAACACCACCAGAACTTGCAGAATGGGCCTTGTCTAGGATCCGGCAGCTTTCTGCTCATGAAGTGGGCCACACTATTGGCTTAGGTCACAATTACTATAACAGTGGTGCTGGGCGCATCTCTGTTATGGACTACCCTCATCATTTGGTGAACCTGAACAGCGACGGATCATTGGACTACTCCGAAGTTTATGACGTTGATATAGGAGATTGGGATAAAGTAGCTGTGAACTATGGGTATAGAGAGTTCTCAGCTGGAACTGATGAGGCAGGTGAGTTACGAGATATTTTGGACGTGGCATGGGGAGATGACATCCGTTACATGTCGAATCAGGATATAGCCACGACTCCGCAAGCTGATCAATGGGCTAATGGGACCGACATGGGCGTTGAACTGCATAGAATGATGGACGTCAGGACTGCTGCCCTGAACCGATTTGGAGAAAAAGCGATTCAGTCGGGTGCGCCAATGGCCACAATCGAAGAAACCTTGGTTCCACTGTACTTGCATCATCGTTTCCAGGTTGAATCCACCGCATCGGCCGTGGGTGGGGTAGAGTATACCTATGCAGTGAGAGGGGACGGGCTCCAGCCGTTTCAAAGGGTCTCGGCTAAAGCTCAAGGTGAAGCGATAGATGCATTGATGCGCACTCTGGAGTTATCTGAACTGAAAATACCTGATCACATTCTGAGTTTGATACCTCCAAGACCGCCTGGATACGGTCGTCATAGAGAGATGTTTCCTAGATATACTGGATCGGCTTTTGATGCTGTGACTCCAGCCGTAGTCGCTGCTAGTCACACAGTCAATTTTCTACTGGAAGAAAGTAGAGCGGCCCGTTTAGTCGAACAGAATGCTCTCGATCCTAATTTGCCAGGTCTTGGAGATGTTCTATCTCGATTATTTGAGGCTACCTTGGGTGCAGAAACGGACAGTCCCTATGATATGTCAGTGAAAAGGGCTGTTGTGGGTGTTGTGGTCGACAGAGTAAAATGGTTAGCAGCTAACTCGCCAATGCTAGAAGTGCGAGGGACAGCATCTTCAATGTTGAGGATGGTGAGTGCATCGATGGACACGAACCAGGAGGATGGAAGCTTGGCTGGATTCTTAGCTAAGGACATCCAGCGCTTTTTGGATAGGCCTGCAGAGAATTATAGAGAAATCGATCAAGTTTCTCCGCCTCCAGGTGCTCCGATAGGACAGCCCGCTATGGATTGGATTCGGTTGTCTGAACCTTGGTGTACTTGGCTTGAACAGGATGGGTATCGATCTCTTCCGATGGGAGCTCGTTGGAACTGAGAGAGTGCCCTAGACCGGTAGGAGTGTGAACGGACGATGGAGATGTTACGTGAATTGAAGTACATAAAAATATGCCTGACTTTGTTATGCCTGACACTACTAAATGCATTCGGGATTGTAGTGACCTTAAGTGGTGCTGTACAATCCGAAGCGATAGTTGTTAAGGCTGAAAAGATCTATACCGTCACTAACGGAACTCTTGTGGGAGGAGAGATTTTAGTTCAGGACGGTAAGATTAGAGAGATAGGAAAGTCGGTCAGTCGTCCTCCTGGATTCAAGCAATATGAGGCTGAAGTTGTCATACCAGGAATGATCGATGCCCATTCTCATATTGCTTTGGACAGATCTGGAAGGAGTTCTATACCAGGACCGGTTACTGCAGAGTGGAAAGCCGTCGAAAATTTGAATTTGGATGATCCAATGATTCAAGTTGCACTTTCGGGGGGAGTCACTTCTGTGATTACTCGCTCTGGTAGTGGGATTATAAGCAGTGGACAGTCGGTTGCATTGAAAATGAAAAGCACTCCAGGTGAGGAGATGATTTTCAAACCCTATGTAGACCTCAAGATGGCCGTTCGCCCACTCATTAATTTGCGTCCTGGAGAAACCCCTCAGACAGTGATGGGTTGGTATGCGACTGCGGATGAGTATTTTCGGCGGGCCGAAGCCTACATAAAAGAGCAGAAAGATTACGAATCTGGGCTACTCTCAAGAGATCCTCTCATTGACGAGCGACTTGAGGCGTTTGCAGCTGTCATACGTGGCGAAGTGATGGTCCATGCACACTCGCACTATCCTAGTGAGATCATGATGGTGATGCGATTGGCCAGGAAGTACGGTTTCATCGATCGTCTGGCACTTGGCCATGCGGAGGAGATATTCCCCATCATTGAACTTGTCAAAGAGACAAAGATTGTACCAGTGATCGGCCCCATGATGATCGTCCAATATTTTGGGGATGATCGACCTCGTAATCTTCTGAAAGACCTTTTAGATGCAGGTATCTCTGCGAGTATTCAGACCGACATGTCTGCACAGCACTTTAAAGATTTTCGAGAATATGGAGCTTTTTTAGCAAGGCATGGCTTAACTGATTTGCAGGCACTCGAAGTCATGACTATCAATGGGGCTAAGGCCATGATGCTCGACGATCGTGTGGGTAGCATAGAAGAAGGCAAAGATGCCGATTTAGTACTACTGGATGGCCATTTTTTGGATTTGACGGCAGATCGTGTAGAGCGTGTCTTCGTGGACGGAGTGCTTGAGTATGAAAGACCAGAAGAGTTACAACCCGATCGTCCTCGCACTGTAGGACCATTTGGATCGATCACAGGAAATATCACTGCTGAAGATGACGTTTTTGCAATCACGAATGCGCATCTATTTACGGTCAGTAATGGAGAGATTGGTAATGGGACGATCCTGGTTGAGAAGGGTAAATTCAAAGAAGTAGGAACAATCGAAAAACTCCCTGATGGTATTCCTGTGCTGGACGTTGGAGGAAGGGTGATTCTACCTGGATGGATCCTAGCTAGGGCATTTCCCAATGATTGGATAGGTGATCTCAAGTGGCAGGTCCAGAATGATGAGATCACAGAACCCGCAGTTCCTGAAATGAACGCAATATACGCTGTAGATCCTTGGTTTCCCTCCTACAAAGTTAACTTGGAGATTGGAGTAACCTCGATCAATGTTACTCCAGGGACTCAAAACTTTATTGGAGGTTCAGGTGTCGTCATAAAGCCAGTCGGACTGGACCTTGAAAAGATGGCGGTAAAAGAGCCTAGTAGCCTAGTCTTTTCGCTGACGTCTCAGACTTCTCGATTTTGGAACCAGAATTCTGAGATGCCAGCTACATTAGTTGCTGCTTCAAAGTTGATCCGCAATAGCCTGAAGAATGCAAGAGATTACGCTGAAAATAAAAAACCGGGTGACTATAATCAGAGATTAGAGGCTATGATGCCCGTCATTCAAAGAAAAGTTCCTGCGATTTTCCAAGC